>JAKJFB010000231.1:0-4909 GCA_022705125.1 Pseudomonadota bacterium | reverse complement strand
GATGCTCTTGGGCACCAGGTAACTCAGCTCGTCGACGAGCGTGACCATGCGCGGCGACTGGCCGCGGCGCTCGACGATATAGGCGAGCGAACGGCCGTCGGTCTCGAGCGTATTCTTCTCGCGCGCGAGCTCGCCCACGCTCTGTTGCAGCTCGCGTATGGTGGCCTTCTGCTGGAGCATCACGGAGCGCTTGGCCATGAGCGGCGTAACCACCAGCACACCGAGGCAGCCCAGCAGCGCCAGCAGCAACCAGAAATTGCGGTTGGGACGAAACCGCGTGTGGCTGCCGCCAAGGAGGTTTGCCGCCGGACCGAGGTCCGCGGTGGTGAGCCGGTCGATCCGGCGCCCGCAGAGGCGCGTCATCTCGTGCAGCAGGGGATCCACCCGCGACCGGGGGGCCGCGACCAGCTCCACCTGCAGCTTGCGCCCGACAGTATCGCGCTCGCGCACGACAACGTCGAAATACAGGTCTGCTTCGCTGAAGGGCGTCAGGCGGTTCAGCTGGTAGGCGATTCCCTGGCGCAGGCTGGACTCGAGCTGGATCGGAAGTTCCAGGCGGCGACGCAACAGGGCGGACGGCTCGAGCAGCAGGTCGATGACCAGCCCGGCGCCCCCGCGACGTTCGATGTCGTCGAGTTGCGCCGACAGCAGGCCGGCGGCGTGCTCGTCGAGCGTGCGCCGCTCGAGAACGGCAAGCTCGCCGCTGCGCTCCTGGGTATCCTCGAGCAGCACGCACTGCTCTCCGCGCATCGCGATGACCACGCGCGCGGGCTGGAGCAGGAACAACTGCTTCACGCGATCGGGCACGCTGCGCGACAGTTCGCCCCACCACGCACGCAGTATCTTGAGCACATCGACGCCGAACAACGTCCACTTGTCAGCCGAGCTGAAATCCACGATCACACTTCCCCGGGCCTAGCCATCGACATCGAGTGACGGAAACTCATTCCACTGGATTATACGGTATGGCGCAGGCACAGGCCCGGTGACCACCGCCTCCAGTCCGGCCACGGGCGGCGCGCCCCCGCCCTCGAAGGCCGCCACGACCTCGATCGCCTGGCGCCGCTTCAGCCCCATGGCGCCCGAGCCCTGCACCAGCAGGCGGTACGCGCCGGAACGCGAGGCGGAGAAGAAGCTGCTGTCCAGCGCCATCGCCTCCGCCACCGCCGGGTCCGCCTGCATCGCCTGCAGGTCCTGCTCGCCGAAGCGGCCTTCCGTATCCAGCATCATCACGAGCTCGGGGTCGGCGAAGCGCGGATCGATGCCGGCGCTCATGGATGCCACCGACACATAAGGCCTCAGCCAGTCGACCAGGTCCTGGTCGAAACCGAGCACCAGCCCGAGTTCGTCCACGCTGAGCAGCGGGGCGTTCGTCGGGCCGTAGGCGAGCCCGGCGCTGGCATATTCATCGGCCTCGGCGCCGTTTTCCGTGACGATCTCGTCGCCGTCGCGCCAGTCGACGAGCGCGTTGACCAGGGCATCCACGTCGGACACGCCATCGGGATAATTCCCGATCAGCGCCCGCAGCATTTCGGGCGGCGCGGCATTGAGGCTGACGTAGGCCTCCTCGGGCACGAAGCGGTAGGCGACACGGGCGTTGCCGAGCGCCAGCGACAGCGGCACGCCCTCGAGGGTGGCCAGCGTGTCCGGCGAGGCCTGGCCGACCAGCGCGAGGTAATTCAGCGCGGCCGTGGCGCCCGCGCGCAGCCGGATGCGTCCGACCATGTCGCCGACGATGCGATTCTCCACGCGGATCTCGTTGCTGAACGCGCCGAGCAAGAAGGTCAGCAGCGTCAGGATCCACAGCACCAGCACGAGTACCGCCCCGCGCTGGGCGCCGCGCCCGTTGCGCAAGGTCCGCAGCGCGCTCATCCCGCCCCCACGCGCATCACCACCGGCGGCATCGCATGCCGGCCGCCCGTGAAGCTGATGCGCACCAGTTGCGGAAACTCCGGGCGCCCGGCCCAGCTGTCGCCCCAGCCGATTTCCTCGCCCGAGGCGTCGGTGGCGCCGTAGTACTGGAAGCTGATCACCATGTCCTCGCTGATCAGCGAGGCTTCGTTATCGGTGGACGCCTCGTCCATGCCCTGCGGCGAGTAGGGAACGAAGCGCCCCCAGACGCCGGGACTGCCGCCCTCGTCGGAAAAGAGTTCCACGACGTAGAGCTCGCCGCCCGCCGACATCGACAGCGGCGCCACGTAGCGCAGCGACGAGGCCGTGCCGCTGAACGCGAACTCGGTGCGATCGGGAAACATCAGCACCACCGGCGAAACCTGGAACAGGTGACGATGCACGACGTTGAGCAACTGCCGGGCGCCCTCGACGCGCTGCAGGTGATCCTCGGCGGTGCGCCACGACTTTATGCCGGTGCGGAATGCCGAGAACAGCGTGAGCGTGATCAGGCTGGTGAGCACCAGCACGATCAGCACCTCGACCAGCGTGAAGCCGCGCGCTCGCGCCGGGCAGGCGTTCACGGTCCCACCCGCAGCGACTGCAGCCTGAAGCTCCCCGGCTGGCGCCCGGAATCCCAGTTCACGTCCACCTCGACGAGGTAGAGCGCCGGGGTCTGCTCGGGCATCACGGCCAGGCCGTCGGGATCCTGGAACGGCGAGACGCTGATGCGCCAGTGGTACTTGTCGCCCTCTTCCACTCCTTCCATCTCGCCGACGGCGACCGGGTAAAGGATGCCGACCTCGGCCAGGCGCGATTCGGCTACCATCGCCGCCATGACGAATTCGTCCATCTTCCCGAGATTGCGCAGGCCGCCGGCGAAGGCCTGGATCAGCGCCACGATGCCGATCGCCGCGAGCACGAAGGCGACCAGCACCTCGAGCAGCGTGAATCCGGTTTGCCGCTGCGCCAATCGACGCGGGATGCGGGGCATGCGCTCGCCTACTCGACGCCCAGGCGCGCGACATCGACCGCGCCGGTGAGCCAGTCGATGCTGACTTCGAACACCACGCCCTCGGCACCGAGCTCGATGGAGCCGCCGCTGGAGGAGCCGTCGGGATAGAAGCGGATGCCCGCCACGTCGCCGCGCACCTCACGCTGCGCCGTGTTGACCAGTACCTTCGCCTCCTCGGGCAGGCGGTAGCGCCGGGTGCGCGTATCGACCACGTAGGACTTGTCGGCGGTGTCCACCCACAGCGCGACGCTGCGCCGCTCGCTCACGGCCTCGGAGCGCGCCCAGCGCAGTCCCGTGGCGAGATCGCGCACCGAGGACTGCAGTTGCGAGCCCACGCCGCGCGAGAGCAGCGGTCCCACGGTCGTCGCGGCCAGGGCGAGGATCATCATCACCACCAGCAGTTCGATCAGGGTGAAGCCGCGCATCGCGCGAGCCCGCACGCCGGGCTCACTCCCAGCTGACGATGTCCGCGTCATCCTTCTCGCCGCCCGGGTTGTTGTCGGCGCCGTAGGAGAACACGTCGAACTCCCCGTGCTCGCCGGGATGGCGGTACTGGTAGTCGCGCCCCCAGGGATCCTTGGGCACGCGCGCCTTGCTGAGATAGGGGCCGTTCCAGCCGACCACGCCCTGCGGCTGCTCGACCAGCGCCTGCAGCCCCGCCTCCTGCGTGGGGTAGTTGCCGACCTCGAGCTGGTACATGTGCAGCGAGGTGACGAGGTCCTCGATCTGCACCTTCGCGGTATCGCTCTTGGCGCCGCCGACGTATTTCATGATGCGCGGGCCGACGATGCCGGCCAGCATCCCGAGGATGACCAGCGCCACCAGCAGCTCCATCAGCGTGAAGCCCGCGGCGCGGGCGAATCGGGAGGAATGTCTGTGCATATGCGAAAAACTCCTTCAGTAGACCAGTTCGTTGACCGACATGATGCCGACCATGATCGAGACGATGATGCCGGCGATCAGCACGCCGAGGCCCAGTATCAGCGCCGGCTCCAGCAGCGCCAGCAGGCGCTTCACGGCGCCGCTCACCTCCTCGTCGTAGATGGCCGCCACCTTCAGCAGGATGGGTTCGAGCTGTCCCGTTTCCTCGCCGACCTGGATCATGTGCATCGCCAGCGGCGGAAAGTGGCTGTGTTCGATCAGCGCGCTGCTGAGCAGCTTGCCTTCCTTCAGCGCGGCCACTCCCTGCTCGAGATCCGCGCGCAGCGTGCGGTTGCCCACGGTCGCCAGCGCGATCGACAACGCATTGACCAGCACCACGCCGCCCTGGAGCAGGGTGCCCAGCGTGTGTGCCAGGCGCGCGGTCTCGACCTTGCGCACCAGGTCGCCGGTGAGCGGTATGCTCAGCAGCTTGCGGTCGAGACGCTCGCGGAACTCGGGCTTGGCCAGCAGGTTCATCACCAGCGCGACCGCGCCGCCGATCGCCAGCACCAGCAACCACCAGTAGCTGGCAACCCAGCCGCCCGCGGCCATCACGATGCGCGTCGGCAGCGGCAGCGTGCCGCCCATCTCGGTGAACATGTCGGCGAACTTCGGCACCACGAAACCGAGCAGGATGATCAGCGAACCGCTCGCCACCAGCAGCAGGATGGCCGGATACATCAACGCCGAGCTCACCGTGCTCTTCAGCGCCTTGGTGCGCTCCATGTGCTCGGCGAGGCGCGTCAGCGTCGACTCGAGCGCGCCGCTGGATTCGCCGGCACGGATCATGTTGACGAAGAAATCGGAGAATTCCGGGTGCTCGCGAAAGGCATCGGCCAGCGTGCCGCCCGTGCGCACGCGCTTGCTGATCGCGCCGATGATCTCCTTCAGCCGCGCGTCGGTGGCCAGGCCCTGCAGCACGGCGAGGCTGCGATCGAGCGGCACCGAGGACGACAGCATGATCGCCAGCTCGCGCGTGAACTCCCCGATCGCGTTCTGCCCGCCGCGCCGGCGCGAGAACAGGCGCGCCAGCGCGTCGGCGCCGCCGCGCGAGCCGCCGGCAGACTGCGGTTCTATCGATAC
>JAKJFB010000230.1 GCA_022705125.1 Pseudomonadota bacterium | reverse complement strand
GTACTGAACGCTGCCTGCACGGGGGCTGCCCATTCGCCGCTCGGGCCCGATGGACGGCCGACGATTCTCGGCGCCGGACCCCTGGCGTTGCGCTGCATCACCCCGTTCCGCAAATGGCGCGTCAGCTTCGCGGGAACTGCGATCGATGGCACGGTCGATCAGCAGATTGCCGGCACGCTGGATCCCGACAAGCGCACCGCGGTACGCCTGGACGTCGATCTGCACATGGTCACGCCAGCCTGGGTGCAGGACATCCCGGTCGAGAAAGTGGCGCGGATGTCCGCGGCCGATGCCATCGAAGCCGCCAACATGGGCATAGGCTGGCGCTTCGAACACCTGTTCCGCGCCCGCGGCGTTTTCCATGTCGATGGCCGGAGCCGCGAGTTCAAGGGCGTGGGGCTGCGGGTCAAACGCCAGAGCATCCGTCCGCTGGGCGGGTTCCGCGGGCACTGCTGGCAGTCGGCGGTATTTCCCGACGGGCGCGCGTTCGGCTACATCACGTACCCGCCGCGCGAGGATGGCACCGCCTACAACGAGGGTTATGTCTTCCAGGACGGCACGATGTACCCGGCTCGCGCCACCCGGATTCCGTGGCTGCGCCGTATCGTGGGCGAGGGCGACGACGCTTCGCTGGAGCTCGAGTCCGATCTGGGGATCACCAGGATCGAGGGCGTGACGGCGCTGTCGACCTTTCGCGTCGGCAATCCCGACATCGGCGGTCTGAACCTGCAGCAGGGTGGTGCACGCTACACCTGGGACGGACAGACGGCTTACGGCATGATCGAGCGCTCGTCGCACGAAAGCCTGACGACGATCGGCTGATCGGACTCCAGAGCACTGTCGGTATCGCGCCGGCACACGAGGCGATCAATGGAGCGACACGAGGAACTGCTGGCCGCGGCGCGCGCCGGGACGGGGTTGGAGGATTTCGGCGACGACTCGTTTCTCGAGGGGCTGCAGGTTCTGGTGCATTCGCTGCGCGAGGAGGCGCAGCTCAATGCCACCGGCGAACACGTGCTGCGCCAGCGCATCATCGGCCACCTCGAGCAGCGCCTGGAGATCGAGGACTGGTATCGCCGGCACCCGGAAATCGACGAGGTCCAGATCAAGGCGCCCCTGATCGGTGTCAGTCTGCCGCGCACCGGTTCGACCGCGTTGTCGTTCCTGCTGGCCGAAGATCCCGACGCCCGTTCGCTGCGCCGCTGGGAATCGTCCCGACCCTGTCCGCCGCCCTCGACGGTGACGCCGCCCGATCCGCGCATCGTGCAAGCGCAGGCCGGGGCGGCAGCCCGCAGGGAAGGGGTCAAGGGACACGTGCCCGAATCGGCCACCGGACCCGCGGAGTGCCAGGAGCTGATGGCGCTCGATTTCAAGAGCCACCTGTTCCAGGCGTTCGCCCGGATACCGGGTTATTCCGCGTGGCTGCTGGAGGCGGACCTCAGCTCGACCTATCGCTACGAGCGCCGGGTGCTCAAGCTGCTGCAGTGGGGATGCCCCGACAAGCCGTGGCGCCTGAAGTGCCCCACGCACGTGCTGTTTCTCGAGCACCTGGACCGCGCGTTTCCGGATGCGCGTTTCGTGATGACGCACCGCGATCCCACGGACGTGATCGTCTCGGTGGCGCACCTCTACGCCGACTACATCGGCAAGTTCAGTGACCGGGTGGACCTGCACGACGTGGGCAGGCTCAACGTGCAGCATTGGTCGCTGGGCATGGAACGGGCACTGGCGTTTCGCGACAAGGGCAACGAGGCGCGATTCCATGACATCGATTTCCGCGCGATGCAGCGCGATCCCGTCGGCGCGGTCCGCCGGCTGTACGAGTGGCTCGGCGAGCCCGTGAGCGCGAGCTTCGAGGCCGGCATGAGCCGCTGGTGGCAGGAGAACGCGCAGAACCGCGAACCGGGCGCGCATCCCGAGGCGGCGACCTACGGGCTGGACCTCGACCAGGTCCGCCCGCTGTTCGCGAACTACACGGCGCGCATGGCGTCGTGGACAGGGGGGCGCAGCTGAAGGACACTTTCCGAGCGTCGATGTTCATCCACCGGAGATCGAATTGAATACACCGGATATCCAGCTCACGGACCAGGTTGCCGTCGTCACCGGCGCAGGGGCCGGCATCGGCAGGGCGATTGCGCTCGCCTGTGCGGCGGTCGGCGCCGACGTGGTCATCGGCGATATCGTCCCCGAGCGTTGCGAGGAAGTCGCCGCGCGCGTGCGCGAAATGGGCCGCGCCGCCCTGGCGGTGCCAACCGATGTATGCGACACGGAGCAGGTGCGCGCCCTGATCGACAGCGCGGCCTCCCGCTTCGGGCGCATCGACATTCTGGTGAACAACGCCGGCGGTGTGAGCCCGCGGCCGTTCATCGAGCAGTCCGAACGTTCCTGGCGGCGCCACATCGATCTCAACCTGGTCAGCATGCTGGCGGCCACCTCTGCCGCGGCTCCGCTGATGATCCGCGGCGGTCGCGGCGGCTCCATCATCAACGTCAGCAGCATCGAGGGGTCGCGGGCCGCGCCGAACTTCGCCGTCTACGGGGCGTGCAAGGCGGCCATGCTCAACTTCACGCGAACGATGGCGCTGGAACTCGCGGAGCACGGCATTCGCGTCAATGTCATTGCCCCCGATTACACGGTCACGCCCGGGCTGCGCGGCAACCACACGGGCCCGGTCGACCCGGCGAGCTGGATCAGGCCCAGCGATCAGCAGGAGGATGCAACGGCCCGGCGCATCCCGCTGGGGCGCGCGGGAACGGACACGGAGTGCGGCAACGTCGCCGTGTTCCTGGCTTCCGCGATGAGCAGTTACGTGACCGGCGCCGTCATTCCCGTCGACGGGGGAACCTGGGCCTCCAGCGGCTGGGTTCGTAACAAGGCCGGCAACTGGACGCTGATGGGCGATGTCATTTCCTGAGACCGGTATCGCGGATCTCCTCGCGCGGATGAGCCGATATGAAAATCAACGCCACCTTGCCCTTCGACCGTATCGACAGTCCGGAGGAATTCCTGCAACCCGAAGCGGTGTCCGAGATCGGCTCGCTGCTGGAGCGCGTGGGGTTCAACGGCGCCAACGTGACCGATCATCCCTGTCCGACCGGTCGCTGGCTGGATGCCGGAGGTCACCACGCCCAGGATCCCTTCGTGATGCTGGCGCTGGTTGCCGCCGCCACGCGCACGCTGAGGCTGCACACCGGCATCCTGGTGCTGCCGTACCGCAATCCCTTCATCACGGCGCGCGCCGTGGCGACGCTCGACGTCTTTTCCGCGGGGCGCGTCAGCCTGGGTGTGGGCGCCGGTTACCTCAAGGGCGAGTACCACGCGCTCGGCGTCGATTTCGAGCGGCGCAACGAGATCGTCGATGAGTACCTCCGGGCTCTGAAGGCGGCGTGGGGTGGCGAGGAGTTTTCGTTCAAGGGAACCGGCTACGAGGCCCGCGGCAACCGCATCCTGCCTGCGCCGGTGCAGAAGCCGCATCCGCCGCTGCTCATCGGCGGCAACTCCCGTCGCGCGATCCGCCGGGCCGTCGAGCTGGGCGATGCCTGGCATCCCTTTTTCACGGCGGGGGTGCTGTCGAACACCTCGCGCACGGCCCCGATGTCCGGCGAGGATGATCTGGTCGCGGGCCTGCGGTACCTGCGGGAACACTGCGCCAAAGTTGGCCGCGAACAGCCACCCGAGGTCGTGCTCGGCAGCCTGACCTCGCCCGGTGAAAAGCTGCATCCCGCCGCGCTGATCGACAAGATCGGACGCTTCAGGGAACTCGGCGTCGCGGGCGCCGCGATTCACATCGAGGGCAGGACTCGCGCGCAGTGGTGCGACAACGCGCAGCGCTACGGGGAAGACGTGCTGTCGAAGCTCGAGGGTTGAAAGCGCTTTGGCCGCGCTGGCTTCGATCTGCCCGGGCATCGATCAGCCAGCCGGAATTGTTGCAGCCCATGCCTGCGGCCGAGACCCGAGCCGGTCCTGCAGGGCAAGTGGCGCGACCTGCACCTTGGTTTCGTTGTTGGGACCGCGCAGCTGCTCGAACACGGTCGGCAACTCATCCAGCGTGACCACCGAGCTGATCAGCATCTTCGGGTCGACATGGCCGGCGTCCATCACGTCGGCCACGTAGTGAAAGTCCTTCAGCGCATAGCCGACCGGAAACTGCAGCGACACGCCCTTGTAGCCGGCGACGGCCGGGACCACCTGGTCGGGTGAGGTGCAGAATCCCATCGACACCACCTTGCCGAGCGTGCGCGCGTGCTGGATGCCCTTCATCAGGAATCCCGGTGTGCCGACACATTCGAACACGATGTCGGGCTGCCCGCCGAGGGCTGCGATGATGCCGTCGCTCTCGTTCTCGCCGTAGTGCACGAAGGCATCCGCGCCCATTTCCAGCGCCAGCGCCTTTCGTCGTGCCGATCGTGACGTCGTGACGATGCGCCCGGCACCGAGTCGCCGCGCCCAGTAGATGGTGCACAGCGCGACCGCACCGGCGCCCATGACGAGCACGCGATCGCCGGGCTGGACACAGGACATGCGCACGCCGTACAAGCCGACCGCGAGCGGCTCGATCAGCGCGCCATCGGCCGCCGAGAGCGTGGCGGGCAGCTTGATGGCGACGCTGGCAGGGATGCGCATCATTTCGGCATAGCCGCCCATGACGCCCGGCGCGTTGTGGCACAGCGCCAGGTTGCCGTGATGGCAGGCCTCGCAGTTCCCGCAGCCGGTCGAGGGCAGGGCGGTGATCAGATCGCCTGTCCTGAAGCCGGTGACATTCGCGCCGATTTCGACGATTTCGCCCGAATACTCGTGACCGGGCACGGTGCCGGGCGAAAACTGCCACTGATGCCCCTCGGTCATGTGCAGGTCGGTGCCGCAGATGCCGCAGCGATGCACCTTGATGATGACATCCTCGGGGCCTGGAACCGGATCCGGAAGGGTTTCGAGGACGAGTGGTTTGCCCGCTTCGCGATAGACAGCGGCTTTCATTTCGGGCCTCCAGCGGTGGCAGGTCCCTTCGGCGCCAGGTCGAAGCGACTGATGTAGTCGCCGAAGCGCGCGCGGATTTCCGTTTCGCTCATGCCGAAATCGGCGATGTCGTAGTCATGCGCGCCGTGCTGGCGCTCGGGATCGTCGGCAATGCGCTGCTGCATGGCCGCGCGCGCCTGGGTCGTGAGGTCTTCGCCGATGAAACCGTAGATGCGTTCGA
>JAKJFB010000022.1 GCA_022705125.1 Pseudomonadota bacterium | reverse complement strand
GTCTGGACGCCGGCCACACGCTGGACCGAGATCACCGAGGAGGGCTATCGCGGCGGCCCGGTCATGCCCTTCGACTACAACGGCTCGCCGGAGTCCGTGACCCAGTTCCGTGTCAACGTCCTGCGCGCAGGATTGATCGGCAGGCTGGTGGGCTCGGACTACAAGTCGAGCATGATCGTGGTCCCGCTGCAGGAGCGTATCCCCGAGACCGGCGAACCGATCGACTATGCCGCGCTGTCGGACTTTCTCGAGCATGAGGTGCGCAGCCTCCAGACCGACAAGTACCGCATCCACGTGATCGGATTCGCGAAGCTCGTCGGCGACATGATCGACGGCATCCGCTCGGTGCTGATCTTCATGGCGTTCTCCGCCCTGATCGCGACGCTGATCATCTACGTCTACACGCGCGATGCGCGCAGCACGTTGCTGCTCGTGGGCGCAGCCGTGCTGGGCGTGCTCTGGCTGCTCGGAATGCTGCAGCTGACCGGTTACGTGCTCACTCCCTATTCGGTGCTCGTGCCCTTCCTGGTGTTCGCGATCGGGCTGTCGCATGGCGCCCAGAAGATGAACGGCATCATGCAGGATGTCGGGCGCGGCACGCACCGCTATGTGGCTGCCCGCTACACCTTCCGGCGGCTGTTCGTGGCGGGTCTCACCGCGCTGCTAACGAATGCCTTCGCCTTCGCCGTGATGCTGCTGATCGATATCCCGGCCATTCGTGACCTGGCGATCACGACGACCATGGGCGTGCTGATCCTGATCTTCACCAAGCTGATCCTGATCCCGGTCGCACTGTCCTACATCGGCGTCGGCGAGAAGGCCGCCAGGCGCAGCCTCGAGACGGGGTCGGCCACCGGTGAAAACGGGCTGCTCGGCAGGGTCTGGGCGATGATCGGCCGATGCTCCGAGCGTCGCTACGCCATACCGCTCGTCGTTGCGAGCATTGCGCTCGGGATCGGCTCCTTCGCGATAAGCCATGCGTATCTGCAGATCGGCGACCTCGATGCCGGCGCCCCGGAACTTCGTCCCGACTCGCGCTACAACCAGGACGTTGCCTACATCAATGCGCACTACCGCATCTCGGGTGACCAGTTCGCGGTGATGACCGTGACCGGGCCCGAGGGGATCCGCGACTATGAAACGCTGGTCGAGCAGGACCGCCTCGCCTGGACCCTGCAGCAGCTGCCGGAAGTGATCGCGGTGGAGTCTCTGGGCAGCAGCGTGCCGCTGATCACCATGGGCACCAACGAAGGCAATCCCAAGTGGATGGACATCCCGCGCAGCAGGCAGGTCGCGAGCCTGACGGTGAACACGGCCACCACGAACGCGCCCGAGCTGCTGAGCGGCGACGCCTCCGTTGCCCCCGTCGTCGCATACCTCAGAGACCACAAGGCGGAGACGCTCGCACGGGTCGCAAGGGTGGCGCAGGATTTCGCCGACGAGCGCGGCTCCGAGCAGCGCCAGTTCCTCCTCGCGGCCGGTTCGTCAGGAATAGACGCGGCCACCAACGAGGTGGTCGCCGTGGCCAACTACCGCATGCTCGCGCTGGTCTACGCGTCGGTGATCGTGCTGTGCTACATCACGTTCCGCAACTGGCGCGCCGTGATCGTCGCGCTGGTCCCGCTCGCCATCACCTCGTTCCTCTGCGAGGCCCTGATGGTGGTGCTGGGCATCGGTATCAAGGTGTCTTCGTTGCCGGTGACGGCGCTCGGCGTGGGCTGCGGCGTCGACTACGCGCTCTACCTCGTCACGGTGCAGCTCGCCGCGCAGCGCAGCGGCCGTTCGCTGGGCGATGCCTACCGCGATGCGCTCAATTTCACCGGGCGGGTGGTCTGCCTGATAGGCATCACGATGGGCGCGAGCGTGATCACCTGGGCGTGGTCCCCGATCAAGTTCCAGGCCGACATGGGCATCCTGCTCGCGTTCATGTTCGTCTGGAACATGGTCGGCGCGCTGCTGCTGATCCCCGCGCTGTCGCATTTCCTGTTGCGCACGCAGCGCGACGCGCGCTAGATCGCGTGGTGCGCCGGGTGTGACGCCACACCGCCAACCCGGACCGCGCGGCCCTCTTCGCCACAGGACGCCCAGCAGGCTGGCGACGCCGCCGGCGGCGAGTGCCGTGCGCAGCGCAGCGGGATCGGCACCGGATCGCCGGTGGCTGAACCGCGGCAATCAGATGGGCCAATCGGCCGCATCGACAACATGGCGCGGCTGCGCCGGGCGCAAGCCCCCCCAGGCGCGGGTGAACTCGCCGTCCGGGTCGAAGGTCGCCGCCTGCTTCGCCAGGTTGAAATGCCGGCCGCCGCGCGGGTCGCAACCGACGCCAGCGATGTATTGCCAATTGCCGTAATTGCTCGCGACGTCGTAATCGATGAGATGCTTCTCGAAGAAGGCCGCGCCGTAGCGCCAGTCGAGCCCGAGTTCGTTCACGAGACAGCTCGCCGCGATCTGCCGGCCGCGGTTGCTCATCCAGCCGGTTTGTACCAGCTGGCGCATCAACGCGTTCACCAGCGGATGATCGGTGTCGCCCGCGCACCAGCGCGCGAAGGCGCGCGGCTCGAAGCAGCACAGCGCGCGTCGCCCGCCGATGCCGCCCGGCGCGAACAGGCGCACGCCATCGACGCGGGCGCGCCAGTGAAAGAACTCGCGCCACAGCAGTTCCTGCCAGAACCAGCGCGTGGACTCGTTGCGCGTCTCCTCGCGCTCGAAGCGGAACAGTTCCAGCGCGACCTGGCGTACCGACAGGCTGCCGTTGGCGAGCCATGGCGACAGCCTGCCCGAGGCATGGAGGCCGTCCAGCGCATTGCGCGTGTCCTTGTACCGTGCGACGGCGCGCTCCCGCCACATCCAGTCGTGCAGGCGTTGCTCGCCGCCCGCGGTGCCGCCGCGCGCGGTGAAACCGGGGTGCGGCGAAGCGACCGCACGCGACAGGGCAGCGAACCTCGCCCCGCGCGGCGGGGCGGCAGCGCATCCGGCACGGGATGCACGGCGTTCACTTCCAGCGCCTCCACGCGCTCGCGAAACGGCGTGAACTGGCGCGGCATCTCGCCGGGTACGAAGGGCAGCTGCTCCTGGCGAAACAGCGTGTTGGGCGGATGCAACTCGAGGGGAATCCCGACACGCTCACGCACCCGTTCCAGCTGGCGCTGCTCATCGACGCCGCCGGTGTGGGCGACACCGATGCGCGCGATTCGGTGCTGCCCGGCCAGCTCTGGCAACAGCAGTTCCGGTGCTCCGTGCAACACCAGCAGTTCCTGACCGCGCGCTCGCAGTGCCTCGCGCAGCGCCTGCACGCTCTCGAGGAGGAAGCGTTCACGCTGGGCGCCAAGACCGGACACGTTGCACCACGGGCGCGGACGCGGCCAGAAGAACACGCACAGCAGCTCATCGGCCTGCGCGTGCTCCAGCAGCCCGGGGTTGTCCTGCAGACGCAGGTCATCGCGGAACCAGTATATGTCTCTCATGTCACCCAGGAAGCCGGTCGCCGGCATGAACTCCCAGCCGCCACTGCCACCATCGAGCTATCGGCCGCGCGGTCAGGCTTCCTTGTCCAGCATCCACACGCACGCAGGCGCCGTGCCGGCGCGCAGGCGTGAATTCCTTTCCAGCGACTGATTCTCCGCCTGCCTGAAAGTTGCAACCGTCAGCGCCACGCCACCAAGGAGCAGCAGGTGCGCCATCCACACCATGCTGAAATAGAAGATCGAGAGAAATGACAGCGAAAAAACCATGCTCCACATCCAGCCAAGCACCTGCATGATGAAATGCTGGGATGCCGGATCCAGGTGTCGCAGGGGGTTGTGGCGATTGTCCATCACGGCATCCCAGCTGCGGATAATGAGCTTCTTCATGACCGTATCCCCGATGTGATTGTCACTCGAGCTACGGGGTCGGTTGCCGGATGGATCACCGTGGCGTGGCTGGCCACGGTGGGCAGGCGACATCGCGCGGACGCTCCGCGGTCGCCGAAGCAATCAGCCTGACGATGCGGGGTTCGGCGTTGCGGCGATTGTCCGGTGCGTACTGATCCGCGAGTTGGAGCGCGGTCGTACTTCGTCCGGTCAACAACATGCTGGAGTCCGCAAATGGTCCGTACCGCATTCGCCCTCGCTCTCGCCGGCGCAGCCACGTTCGCTCGGGCTGACTGCCCCGCGCTCCTCGATCACGAGGTGCGCGTGCTACGCAAGTCCGACATCGTAAATCTCTGCGATCGGTATGCCGGCCAGCCTCTGCTCGTCGTGAACACCGCGAGTCATTGCGGCTATGCGCCGCAGCTCCAGGGACTGGAAACACTCTACCAGGAGTACCGGGCGCGTGGTCTGCGCGTGGCCGGCTTCCCGAGCAACGATTTTGGACAGGAGGCCCGCAAGGAAGAGGATACGGCCAGGATCTGTTACGTGAACTATGGCGTCACGTTCGACATGTACTCCGAAACGCACGTGAAGGGGGCTCGGGCACATCCGCTGTTTGCAGAGCTGGCGCGCCAGAGCAGAGCGCCGCGCTGGAACTTCAACAAATACCTCGTGGACGGCGACGGCAAGGTTGTAGCAGCCTTCGGCTCGGGCACCAGCCCCGACAGCCCCGAATTGCGCGAGGCCGTCGAGAAGTTGCTCTAGCCGGCCGTTGCAGTCGTTGATGCCCACGATCGCCGCCCCCGCTGCGATGCGCGCGCCGTCTGGAGCACCCTTTGCTCGCTTCCCCCCAGCGGCTACAATCGCGCGCCTTGCCCGCATACCCGGAAGTCGGCAACCATGAACCTTCGCGACCACCTGAACGCTGCCGTCGAAGCGGCCATGCGCGCCGTCGGCATTCCCGCGGACTGCCAGGCGCTGCTGACCCAGAGCACGCGCCCCGAGTTCGGCGACTACCAGGCCAACGGCGCGATGGGCGCGGCGAAGCGCTTGGGAACGAAGCCGCGCGAGCTCGCCGAGCGCATCGTCGCGGCCTTTGACGGCGCCGGCATGGTCGAGCGGCTCGAGATCGCCGGCCCCGGCTTCATCAACATCCACCTCGCGCCAGCATTCCTCGCCGCGCGCGTGGAGGCTGCCGCGACCGATGCGCGGCTGGGCATCCCGGCCAGCGAACAGCCGCAGACCGTGGTGGTGGATTACTCCGCGCCCAACCTCGCCAAGGAAATGCACGTCGGGCACCTGCGCAGCACGATCATCGGGGATGCCGTGGTGCGCGCGCTCGAATTCCGCGGCGAGCGCGTGATCCGCCAGAACCACGTCGGCGACTGGGGCACGCAGTTCGGCATGCTGATCGCCCACCTCGAGGACGTGATGGCCACGGGCCAGTCGATCGACGATGCCGCGCTCGCCGACCTCGAGGGCTTCTACCGCAGCGCCAAGCAGTGCTTCGATGCCGACCCCGCCTTCGCCGACCGCGCGCGCGACTACGTGGTGCGACTGCAATCGGGCGATGCGCACTGCCGGCGCCTGTGGCAGCGCTTCATCGACATCTCGGTGGCGCACAGCGAGGAGATCTACCGCAAGCTGAACGTCACGCTCACGCACGCCGACATCAAGGCCGAGAGCGCCTACAACGACGACCTGCCGGTGGTGATCGCGGAGCTCGACCAGCGCGGCCTGCTCGCCGAGAGCGAGGGCGCGCGCGTGGTATTCCTCGAGGAGATGCGCGACCGCGACGGCAACGCGATGGCGGTGATCGTGCAGAAGGGCGACGGCGGTTTCCTCTACGCCACCACCGACCTGGCGGCAGCGCGCTATCGCGCGCACGGGCTGCATGCGGACCGCATCCTGTATTTCATCGACGACCGCCAGAAGCTGCACATGCAGCAGGTGTTCGCGATCAGCCGCCGCGCCGGCTTCGTCGGCGAGAGCACCACGCTCGAGCACCATCCCTTCGGCAAGATGCTGGGCGAGGACGGCAAGCCGTTCAAGACGCGCTCGGGCGGCACCGTCGGCCTGCAGGGTCTGCTCGACGACGCGGTGGAGCGCGCCGCGCGCCTGCTGGCCGAGCGCGAGGCGGACCTCTCGGCGCAGGAGCGCGCGGTCGTGGCGCGCCAGGTGGGCATCGGCGCGGTCAAGTACGCGGACCTGTCCAAGAACCGCACCAGCGACTACGTGTTCAGCTGGGAGCACATGCTGAGTTTCGAGGGCAATACCGCGCCCTACCTGCAGTACGCCTGCACGCGCGTGCGCAGCATCTTTCGCAAGGCGGGCATCGATACGGCGGCCCTTACCGGGCCGATCGGAATCGACGCACCCGAGGAGCGAGCGCTGGCGCTGCGCCTGGCGCAGTTCAGCGAGGCGCTGAGCTCGGTCACCCATGACGCCGCGCCGCACCTGCTGTGCGCCTACCTCTACGACCTCGCCGGGCTGTTCATGCGCTTCTACGAGAACTGCCCGATCCTGCGCGACGACGTGCCGCCCGCGGTGCGCGCGAGCCGGCTGCGCCTGGCCGACGTGGTCGCGCGCACGCTGGCCACCGGCCTCGAACTGCTCGGCATCGAGACCCCCACGCGCATGTAGGTCGCCATTCATGGCGACACGCCCGCAGGTCGCCATTCATGGCGACAACCGCAGATCCGGGTCGGCATTCATGCCGACCTGCTGGCATACTGGAGCAGGACACGCAGCAAAGGACTCAGGGGCATGATGAACTTGCCGGACCTGGCCGAGGACGAACTGCGCCGCCGCATCCGCGCGCTCGCCCGGGCCGACGAGGGTGAACGTGTCGCCGCGCTGCTCGCAGAAGCCGACGCGGCTCTCGGCGACGGTGACGCGATCACGGCAACGGCGACCGGGCTGATCGAGGCCATCCGCGGAAAGCAGCGCTACCGTGCCGGCATCAATGCGTTGCTCGCCGAATACTCCCTGTCGAGCCGCGAGGGCGTGGTGCTGATGTGCCTGGCCGAGGCGCTGCTGCGCGTCCCCGACAGGCTCACCGCCGACCGCCTGATCCGCGACAAGCTCGGCGGCGGCGACTGGCGCGCGCACGTGGGCAACAGCCAGTCGCTGTTCGTGAACGCCTCGGCCTGGGGCCTGCTGCTGACCGGGAAGGTCGTGCAGCTGCGCGAGCAGGATGCCGGGGCCGCCTGGCGCATGCTGCGCCATACCGTGGGCCGCGCGGGCGAACCGGCGATACGCGCCGCGATGCGGCTCGCGATGAGGATCATGGGCACGCAGTTCGTGCTGGACACCGACATTGCCGCGGCGCTGGACAAGGCGCGCGAGTGGGAAGACCGGGGGTACCTCTATTCCTACGACATGCTCGGCGAGGGCGCGCGTACCAGCGCCGATGCACACGAGCATTTCCTGGCCTACCGCGGGGCGATCGACGCCATCGGCCGGCGCGCCGGTGCCGCCGCGCCGGCCGCGGCCCCCGGCGTGTCGGTGAAGCTTTCCGCGCTGCACCCGCGCCTGGAACTCGCGCAGACCGAACGCGTGCGCGCCGAACTGGTGCCGCGGGTGCTGGAACTGGCCGTGGCCGCGCGCGCGCACAACATCGGCCTGACCATCGACGCCGAGGAAGCCGAACGGCTCGACATCACGCTCGAGGTCTTCGAGGCCGTCTATCGCGACCCGCAGCTCACGGGTTGGGAGGGCCTCGGCCTGGTGGTGCAGTCCTACCTGAAGGCCGCGCCCGCGGTGATCGACTGGCTCGCGGCGCTCGCCGCGAGCCACGGACGGCGCATCATGGTGCGCCTGGTGAAGGGCGCCTACTGGGACGCCGAGATCAAGCACGCGCAGACGATCGGGCTCGCTTGCTACCCGGTGTACACGCGCAAGAGCTCCACGGACCTCGCTTACCTGGTCTGTGCCGCGCGCCTGCTCGCACGGCGCGAGCGGCTCTATCCGCAGTTCGCCACCCACAATGCGCATTCCGCGGCTGCGGTGCTCGCGCTGGCCGGGTCCCCCGGGGGCTTCGAGTTCCAGCGCTTGCACGGCATGGGCGAGGAACTGTACGAGGAACTGGTGGAGCGGCGCGGTGTGCCGGTGCCGGTGCGCATCTACGCACCGGTCGGGGTGCATCGCGAACTGCTCGCCTACCTGGTGCGCCGGCTGCTCGAGAACGGCGCCAACAGCTCCTTCGTGCACAACCTGGCCGACGATGCACTGGCCAGCACCACGCTGGCCGCGGATCCGCGCGCAAGGCTGCGCGGCCTCTCCCACTATGCCAACCGGGGCATCGCGCTGCCCCCGGCGCTGTTCGGCGCGACGCGTGCCAACGCACGCGGCGTGGACCTGCGCGACTACGAGGCGCTGCACGGCTTCGCGGCCGGCATGGATGCCTGGCGCGCGAGCGCGGCGCGACTGGGCTGCGCGCACGGCCCGGGCTGCATCCCCGTGGTCAATCCCGCCGACCACCGCGAGGTGCTGGGCCACTACCTCCCGAGCAGCGAGCACGACATCGAGCAGGCAGCGGCGCGCGCGCACGCGGTGGCCGCGGGCTGGGCCGCGACACCGTTCGCCGAGCGCTGCGGTTACCTGCGCCGAGCCGCCGGCCTGATCGAGGATGCGCTGCCCGAGCTGGCGGCCTTCTGCATGAAGGAAGCGGGCAAGACGCTCGGCGACGCGCTGGCCGAGGTGCGCGAGGCCATCGATTTCTGCCGGTATTACGCCGCGCAGGCGCAGACGCTGCTCGGCGCGCACGGCCACGCACTCGCAGCGCGCGGCCCGATCCTCTGCATCAGCCCGTGGAATTTCCCGGTCGCGATCTTCACCGGCCAGCTGGCCGCGGCACTGGTTACCGGCAATCCCGTGATCGCCAAGCCCGCCGAGCAGACCACGCTGGTGGCGCTGCGCGTGGCGCAGTTGTTCCACGAGGCCGGCGTGCCATGCGAGGTGCTGCAATTGCTGTGCGGCCCCGGTGAGCCCATCGGCGCGCGACTGCTGCCGGATGCGCGCATCGCCGGCGTGATGTTCACCGGCTCCACCGCGGTGGCGCGCCATATCGCGCTACAGCTCGCGGCGCGTGGCGGCGCGCGCGCGATGCTGATCGCCGAGACCGGCGGCCAGAACGCCATGGTCGTCGACTCCACCGCGCTGCCCGAACAGGTGGTGGACGACGTGATCGCCTCGGGCTTCAACAGCGCCGGACAGCGCTGCTCGGCGCTGCGCGTGCTCTACGTGCAGCACGAGATCGCCGACCGGCTGATCAACATGCTGATCGGTGCGATGAGCGAACTGCGCATCGGCGACCCCGCGCACGCTGCGACCGATATCGGCCCGATCATCGACCACCGCGCGCGCGCGCGCCTGCAGGCGCACGTCGAGCGGCTCGCCGGGCGCGCGCGCGTGCTGCACGCCGGCAAGCTGTCGGCCGATTGCGACGAGGGCAGCTTCTTCGCGCCGCACCTGTTCGAGATCGATTCGATCGAGCAGCTGCCGCGCGAGGTCTTCGGCCCGGTGGTGCACCTGATCCGCTACCGCGCCGCCGACCTCGAGCACCTGCCGCGGCGCATCAACGCCGCGGGCTACGGGCTCACCTTCGGCATCCACAGCCGCATCCAGGGCAGCATCGACCTGCTGGCGCGCGAGATCGCCGCCGGCAACGTCTACGTCAACCGCAACATGATCGGCGCCGTGGTCGGGGTGCAGCCCTTCGGCGGCCGGGGCCTGTCGGGGACCGGACCCAAGGCCGGCGGACCCTTGTACCTGGGACGCCTGCTGCGTGCCGTTGCCGCGCAGCCGACGGCCTATCGCCCCCTGCCCGAGGAGACCGCGGGCGACCTGCCGCAGGCCTTCGATTGCCGCGCCTCGGTGCACGCGCTCGCCGAACTGCAGCAGGAGTGGCGCCACAGCGATCTGCACGCGCGCCTGGCGCCGGCGCGCGCGCTGCACGAGCGCATCGCGCACGATCCCTCGCGCGAACACGATGCGCGCGGCGAACTTGCCGCGCAACTGCAGCAGCTGCTGCAGCAGGCCGGGGCGATCGGGCAGCCACGCGCCCTGCCCGGCCCGACCGGCGAGCGCAACACGCTGCGCCTGGACGCCCGCGGCGTGCTGCTCTGCGTCTGCCGCGAAGGCGCCGGCGAGCGCGACGCACTGCTCCCTGCGCTGGCGGCACTGCTGGCCGGCAATGCCGTGCTGTTCCTGACCGACGCCGCCACCGGCGCGCCGGTGCTGGCGGTGCGCAACCTGCTCGCGGAAGCCGGTTTCGCCGACGGGCTCACCGCCCACCACGCACTGCCCGACGTTGCCGCCATGCAGGCGGTGATCACCGCCTGCGCGATCGACGGCGTGCTTTGTCATGGCGACCCGGCGCTCGCGCAACGGCTGAGCCACGACCTGGCCGCTCGCGCCGGGGCGTTGCTGCCGCTGATCGACGACGACTTCGGACCGCTCTACCTGGAGCGCTTCGTGCAGGAGAAGACGATCTCGGTGAATATCACGGCCGCGGGCGGCAACGCCGCGCTGATGTCGCAGGCGGAGAGCGATTGATGATGTTCGATACCGAAGGCGTGGTGCTCGCCGCGCTGATCTTCGTTGCCGCGATGCTGTACGCCTCGGTGGGACACGCCGGCGCCTCGGGCTACCTCGCGGCGATGGCGCTGTTCGGCGTGGCGCCGGAGGTGATGAAGCCCACGGCGCTCTCGCTGAACATCCTGGTCGCGCTGATCGCGACCTACAAGTTCTACCGCGCCGGGGCGTTCTCGTGGCGGATCTTCCTGCCGCTCGCGGCGGGCTCCGTGCCGCTGGCGTGGCTGGGCGGCACGCTGGTGCTGCCGGGGCATTTCTACAAGCCGCTGGTCGGCATGGTGCTGGTCTACGCGGCCTGGGCCTCGCTCAAGCGCGCGAGCCGGCCGCAGGACGCGCAACTGCGCACGCCGCCGACCGCGCTGCTGATTGCCTGCGGCGCCGTGCTCGGCCTGTTGTCAGGGCTCACCGGCGTCGGCGGCGGCATCTTCCTCAGCCCGCTGCTGTTGTTCCTGCGCTGGGCCGAGGTGCGCGTGATCTCGGGAATCGCAGCCGCCTTCATCCTGCTCAACTCGATCGCGGGATTGCTGGGCGTGATCCGCGTGGCGCCCGAATTGCCCGCCGCGCTGCCGCTGTGGGCCGTGGCGGCGATCGCCGGCGGCTTCCTCGGGGCCGAGCTCGGTAGCCGGCGCCTGGGCAACGCGGGCATCCAGCGCGCACTGGCACTGGTGCTCGCGGTGGCCGGCGTGAAGATGATCGCGACGGCCTGAGCGCCCGGGGCTAGACGAAACGCAGGCCCGCCTCGCTGAACGGCAGCTTGCGCACGCGCGTGCCGGTCAGCCTGGCCACGGCGTTGGCGAGCGCCGGCGCCACCAGCGGCGTGCCGACCTCGCCCATGCCGCCGGGCGCATCGCCGCTGGCGACGATCGCAACCTCGATCTGCGGCGTCTCCGACATGCGCAGCGGCTGGAACTGGTGGAAGTTCTGCTCCTGCACCACCCCGTCGACGATGCTGATGCGGTTGCGCAACGCGCCGGTGAGCCCCGTGATCACCGCCGACTCGATCTGCGCGACCACCTGGTCGGGCCGCACCGCGATGCCCGGATCGACCGCCACCGCGATATGCGCGCAGTGCACGTCCTTGCCGCGGCGCTGGACCTCGGCGGTCATCGCGATGTAGCTGCCGTAGCACTCCATCGACGCAATGCCGAGCGCCGCATCGGCGCCGCGTGAACGCTCCCATTGCGCCATCGCGGCGACCTTCTCCAGCACCGCGCGCTGGCGTGGCTGCTCCGCCAGCATCTCGAGGCGGAACTCGAGCGGATCACGCTTGCCGGACCTGGCCAGCTCGTCGATGAAGCTCTCGAAGGCAAAGGCATTCAGCGCATGGCTGACCGAGCGCCAGTAGCCCACGCGCACGCCGGTGTCCCTGATCACCACGCGCGAGCGCAGGTTCGGCACCGCGTAGACCAGGTTGCTCGCGCCCTCGGTCATGAACGGATCGAGACCGTCCTTCACCACGCCGGGAAAGGCGCGCTCGGTCACTGACTGCGAGACCATCAGGTGATCGAGCGCGATCAGCTTGCCCTTGGCATCGAGCCCGCCGCGCAGCCGGTGCAGGCTGGCCGGGCGGTAGAAGTCGTGCGTGGTGTCGTCCTCGCGCGTCCAGACCAGCTTGACCGGCACGCCCGGCACGGCCTTCGCGATCGCGGCGGCCTGCGCGATGAAATCCACGTCGAGGCGGCGCCCGAAACCGCCGCCGATGAACTGCGAATGGATCCTCACCCGTTCCGGCGCAAGCCCGGTGCGCGCGGCGGCCACGGCCCGGGCTCCGGCCGGGTACTGCGTCGAGGTCCAGATGTCGCAACCCTCATCGTCCACGCGGGCGAGGCAGTTCATCGGCTCCATGGCAACGTGCGCCAGCAGCGGCAGCTCGTAATCGGCCTCGAGGCGTTTCGTCGCGCGCGCCAGCCCGGCATCGATATCGCCATTGGCCCTGGCCACCGCGCCGGTCTCCTTGAGGCCCGCGCGCAGCGCCGCGGCGACGGAGGCATCGGACACCGCCGTGCCCGGCCCCAGGTTCCAGCTGATCTTCAGCGCATCGCGCGCCTGTTTCGCGATCCAGAAGTGATCGGCCACCACGGCCACTCCCTCGCCGATGTCGATCACGTCGCGCACGCCCGGCATCGCCCGCGCCGCCGCCGCATCCACGCTCGCGACGGTGCCGCCGATCACCGGGCACTGGGTGAGCGCGGCATGCACCATGCCCGGCTGCGTCGCATCCAGCCCGAACAGGCGCTCGCCGTGCACCTTGGCGCACGTATCCAGCCGCTTCTGCGTCGCCGATCCGATCTGCGTGAACGCGCCCGGCGCCTTCAACGCCAGGTATTCGGGGGCCGGCACCGGCAGGTCTGCCGCGATGCCCGACAGGAAGCCGTAGCTGAGCTTGTTGCCGTTGCGGTTGTGCACGTAGCCGTCGCGGGCCTCGAGCACGCCCACATCCACCTGCCACGTCCTGGCCGCGGCTTCGAGCAGCACCGTGCGCACCGTGGCGCCGGCGCGGCGCAGCGGCAGCCAGGCATCGCGGATGGAGGTCGAGCCGCCGGTGATCTGCGCGCCGATCATCGCGTTCGTGTACACCGCGGCCACCGGCGCCTGCTCGATGCCCAGGCTGGCAACCGGCACCTGCAGCTCTTCGGCCACCAGCATCGCCAGCGAGGTGTGCACGTCCTGGCCCATCTCGTTGCGGTGACAGATGAAGGTGATGCGGTTGTCGGGGTCGATGCGGATCCAGGCGTTCATCTGTACCGGCTCCTCGGCCACGCCCGCGGCGCGGCTTTGCGGCAGGTGCAGGCCGAGGATCATGCCGCCGGTCGCGGTGGCGCCCAGCTTGAGGAATTGGCGACGTTCCATGGCTCAGCCCTCCAGCGCCGTGGCGGCGTTCCTGATGGCCTGGCGGATGCGCGAATAGGTGCCGCAGCGGCAGATGTTGCCGTCCATCGCGGCGGTGATCGCGGCATCATC
This sequence comes from Pseudomonadota bacterium, assembly GCA_022705125.1. The sequence continues at coordinate 4,873 of JAKJFB010000022.1, read as the reverse complement.
CGGTTTGGGATTGTTCGCGAGCAGCGCGGTGGCCGACATGATCTGCCCCGACTGGCAATAACCGCACTGCGGCACGTCGAGGGCTTCCCAGGCCTGCTGCACTGCCTGGGCGACCTTGCCGTCGAGCCCCTCGATGGTGGTGATCGCCTTGCCGGCGGCATCCGCCGCGCGGGTCGCGCAGGCGCGCGCCGGCTGACCGTCGATGTGCACGGTGCAGGCGCCGCACAGCGCCACGCCGCAGCCGAACTTCGTGCCGGGCATGTCCAGATGATCGCGCAGGATCCACAGCAGGGGCGTATCGGGCGCGGCATCGACACGGTGCTCGCGGCCGTTGATCGTGAGCTGGAGCATGGGCGTTCTCCCGTCCTGTTATTGGCCCGCCGATTATGCACCCGGCGCTAGAACACGCGGTAACGCTTGCGCACGTGGCGCTGGCGCATCTCGATCTCGCGCCGGCGCTGATCCGGGCCCACCGTCGGCGTGGACGGGTGCAGGTGCGCGCGAATTTCGTCGAAACGCACCTTCGTCGCCGTGATCTCGGGCCACTGATCCTGGGGCGGCTGCTCGCTGTAGGCCCAGCGCGGCGACAGGAAGCCCTGCGCGTGGCCTGCGGTGTCGAGCCAGTTCGGCACGCCGGGGTCGCGGTGCGCGACCACCAGGCGGATCACGCCATCGGGATCCACGTGGCTCTGCCAGCCGTTCAGCGAGGTGATCTGGCTGGCATACTCCAATGATTCGCCCCACAGGTTGCCGAGCTGGAAGCCGATGTAGCGCGGCGCCACCTTGATGCGGTTCTCGATCACCAGCGCCTCGTCGGGGCCGAGATCGAACACGCCGCCGGCATAGAGGTTGGTGCTCATGCCGCCGCCGGTCGCGCCCGAGGCCGCGTTGATGGTGTTGAACGCGTTGCGCGGCATCGCGATACCCGGCATCGAGCCCTTGCGCTCGCCGTAGACGCCCATCGGGATGGTCCAGAAGGCGTTCCAGAAATGCATCTGGCCCCTCACCAGCTGGCCGAAGCGGCGGATGTCGGCGGCAGCCTGCGCCGGGGTGTAGGGCTCGGGATGCGTGCCCTCGGCACCGAGCTGCGTCATCTCGAAATGGATCGCATCCTCGCGCGCCCAGTCGTAGAACAGCTGGCGACCGGAAATGTAGCTGGCATAGCGCTCGGGCGGCATAGTGGGATCCGCCGGGTGCGGCCGGTGCTCCACCTTCAGCGTGCAGATGTAATTGCCGGCAAAGCCCGCGGGACGCTCGGGCGCGAACAGGATCTCGAAGCTGCCGTCGGGGTTCACCTCGATGCGCGAGCAGTCGAGCCGGCCGGTCTGCAGCTTCATGCCGGGACGCAGTTCCGAGAGATCGCCGGTGTCGCCGGAAAGACCGCCGGTGCTGGCCTCGAAGATCAGGTAATGCGGCGCCTTGCGCCCGGTCGGCGCCGCCGCCTCGCCCTTCCAGTGCCGCGCATCGCCCATCTCCCCGCGCAGCAGGTAGCTCTTGCTGCCGTCGATGGGCGCGTAGAAGTAGATCGCGTCCGGGTTGTCGATGGTACTGCGGTTGAAGATGCTGAGCGCGTTGTGGAAATGCGGGCGCACCGGGTCCTCGTGGAAAGCGCGCTCGATACCGTGATGCACGAAGCCCATCAGGTAGCGATAACCCTCGGCGAGATTGCGCTCTGTGGGCGGCGCGGGCATCAGTTGCGGGACGTCGATGCCGTCGCGGGCCTGCTGCAGCGACTCGATCATCTCGTCCCATGCCGCGCGCAGCTGGCGCTTCGCATCATTGCTCGTTTCGCTCATCACCACTCCCCGTGCATGTCGTTATTGCCAGGCGCCGAGTATCGATCCCCCCGCGCACCCATGGCAACCCGGTATCGCGTCCGCGGACCGCGAAGGACCCGGCGCCGTCGGCAGCGCTGCCTGCGCCGGGAGGCAGTCCCCGTAGTCCTGCCCGCGCCGCGATACGATCGCACCCGGTGCGATGAAAGCCTCGTGCAGGCGCGCGCTCACGGCTGCCAGTCCACCGCGTGATCCGCGAGATAGTCGTCGACGGCCGCACCGAGGGTCGGGTGGAAGACGTCAGGGCCGAAGTGCTCCATCAGCTCGAAGCGCCTCAGCTTGTCCTTGACCGGATCCTTCATCTCGGCAAAGTGCAGCTCGATGCCCGATTCGCGCAGCGTCTGCTCCATTTCGGCCAGTACATCCGCCGAAGTCACGTCCACGCTGGTGACGGGCTCCGCGGAAACGATGATGCGTCGCACCGGCGTGGGCGAATCGGCCACGGCCTGCAGGACTCGCTCCCGGAACAGTTCGGCGTTGGCAAAGAACAGCGGTGCGTCCCAGCGGAACAGGACCAGTCCCGGTACCCGTCGTGCCAGTGGATAGCGCTTGATGTCGTGGTAGCCACGGATGCCGTCCACGCGCCCCATCACCGCGAAGTGCGGACGCCAGCCGTCCCACAGGAATTCGATGATCGCGGCAACCACCGCCAGGCCGATGCCGGGAATCGCGCCGAGTACCGCCACGCCGACGAAGCAGCCGATGGACAGCCAGAATTCCCAGCGCTGGATGCGGAAGATGCGCCGCAGGTCGGCGAACTCGAACAGCCCGATGGCCGAGGCGATCACAACGGCGGCCAGCGCGCTGGTGGGCAGATTGCGCAGCAGGTCGGGCGCAAACACCAGCAGCAGCGCGACCGCGAGCGCACCGACCACGCCGGTGAGCTGGGTCTTCGCACCGGCGGCTTCCGCCACCGGCGTGCGCGAGGAGCTGCTGCTGATCGGAAAGCCCTGGAAAAACCCGGCAGCGAGGTTGGCCGCGCCGAGGCCGATCATCTCCTGGTTCGGATCGACGTAGCTGCGCGTCCTGGCAGCATAGGTGCGCGACAGCACGCTGGTGTCGGCGAAGGACACCAGCGCCACGGCGCAGCCGCCGATCACGACGGCGCCGAGATCGGCCAGCCCGACCCACGGCAGCGCAAACGCTGGCAGGCCCTGCGGCAGCGCACCGAGCACCTTCACGCCCGCCGTCTGCCCGAGATCGAACAGGCCGACCGCGAGCGTCGCGCCCGCCACCGCGATCAGGATGCCCGGGATGCGCTGCCAGGGCTTGAGCAGGAATATCAGCGCCAGCGTGGCGGCGCCGATGGCGAACGCCGTCCAGTTGGCCGCGCCACCCAGCAGCGCCTCGCCGATATGCCACAGGTCGCGCAGCGGACCGTCGCTGTCGATCGAGATCCCGAACAGCTTCGGCAGCTGGCTGATCAGCACCGTGAACGCGATGCCGTTCATGTAGCCGTAGCGGATCGGCTTGGACAGCAGCTCGGTGATGAAACCCAGGCGCAACAGGCCCGCGAGAATGCATACCAGTCCCGACACCACGGCCATCATGCCGGCCAGCGCGACGGCCCGCATCGGGTCGCCGCCCGAGAGCGGCAGCACGACGGCGAGGATCAGCGCCGCCAGCGAGGAATCCGGTCCCAGCACCAGGATGCGGCTGGGGCCGAACAGCGCGTAGGCGAGCAGCGGCACGATGGTGGCGTAGAGACCGTAGATCGCGGGCAGGCCAGCGGCGTAGGCGATGCCCACCGGCACCAGCATCGTGGTCAGCACGAGGCCGGCCATCAGGTCGTGCGCCAGCCACGCAGGCTCGTAGCGGGCGAGCATCTGCACGCCCGGCAGCCAGCGCTTCCAGCCGGCGAGCTCGGAGCTCACCGGGCGCATCAGACGACCCGGCTCGGGCGGCCCAAGGGAGGAAACATCGCTGCTCACCGGCATGTGCACGCTCTGTTTGCGGTGATGAATGATGGTCCACAAGTTACACCAGGATGCGACGCCCCGCTTACCGATGGGACCCGGCCTGGCGGTGCGAGGCACTGAAGCCGGAAGTAGCGGGAGTGGGTTATGATCCGGTCATGAATCGCGCAACGGAGATCCTCCATGAGGCACGCCTTCAAAGCCTTCCTGCTGTTGGCATTGGCCACGACGATGGCACCGCAGTTCGCCAGCGCCGGGCCCGAGGCCGCACCGCGCGTCGGCCTGGTTCTGGCGGGCGGCGGGGCGCGTGGCCTCGCGCACATCGGCGTCATCAAGTACCTGGAAGAGAACAACATCAAGGTCCATGCCATCGCCGGAACCAGCATGGGTTCGGTGGTCGGCGGCCTGTACGCCTCGGGCATGAACGCCGCGCAGGTCGAGGAGGTCGCGCGTACCCTCGACTGGCGCTTCGCCTTCAACGACAGCACGGCCCGCGAGCAGCAGAGCTTCCGGCGCAAGCAGGAGGATTTCGACTTCCTGATCGGCGCCAGGCTGCGCTTCAAGGACGGCAGGCTCAGCATTCCGATGGGCGCAATCGAGGGTCAGCACCTGAACCTGCTGCTCCACGACCTGGTGCGGCACGTCTCGGGAATCGACGACTTCGACAAGCTGCCGATCCCCTACCGGGCCGTGGCGGCCGACGTGGTCACCGGCGACGCGGTGGTGCTGGATCGCGGGGATCTCGCGGTCGCGATGCGCGCCAGCATGTCCATACCGGGCGTGTTCGCACCGATCGATCTCGACGGGCATCTGCTGGTCGACGGCGGCATCGCCAAGAACATCCCGGTCGACGTGGTGCAGGGCATGGGGGTGGATCGCCTGATCGTGATCGACATCGGCACGCCGCTGGCACAGCGCGAGGAACTCGGGAACGTGCTGTCGCTGATCGGCCAGCTCACCACGATCATGACGCGCAAGAACTCCGAGCAGCAGCTCGCCCTGATGCGCGAGGGCGACGTACTGATCCTGCCGGCGCTGGATGAAGCGGGCGTCCAGACAATGAGTTTCGACAGGGTCGACGACGCGATCCGGCTCGGCTACGAAGCGGCCAGCGCGCTGGCC
>JAKJFB010000229.1 GCA_022705125.1 Pseudomonadota bacterium | reverse complement strand
CGCCGAGGAGTTGGGCGCAAAACCGATGCCTCGCACCGCGATCACCCCGGGCTCGCGTGCCGTGCTGGTCATCGAGAGCCCCGGCGTCGCGGCGGCCATGTCCTCGAACTCGAAGAACTTCAGTTTTTCCAGCTGCTCTCCGCTCAGTGCGGTGATCGAGACCGCCACGTCCTGCACGCTCTGCTCGCGACGGGTCGCGGTGACGATGATTTCCTCCAGTTCCTGCCCCCCCGCGGCAGGCTGACCGAGGGTGGGTTGCGCAACAGCCACGCTGGCAGCGATGCCGAGGAACAGCGCATTGCGCCGCAGACGCGTACCTTGCGAGAACGACCCGACGGAGGCGCAATGGATCGAATTGGACGGTTGTCTTTTCATGAGTTCATCTCCCTGAGTGGGTACACATTGTCGTTGTCAGCACACGAGACGACGCGGCACAGCGCGCCACAGCAAGCAGTTATGGAAACAGCCGGGCAAAAGCAGAACTCGCGACAGGCTTCGCGCCCCGAGCGCTGCGCCGCCGTTCCCCGGTTCGCGAGCAATTCATGCTGCACGCGCGGATTTCTCCAGCAAGCGTGGATACAGCAGTCCATAAACCGCAGGCGCGACGAATCCGGCCAGCGGCAGGACGAAGCAGATCGCCATGCTGTCGTAACGGTCCGCGAGCCAGCCCATGAGCGGCGGGGAAATCGCACCGCCCACGATCGACATGATCAGGAACGAAGCCGCAAGTTTCGTTTGCGGGCCGAGGTTGCGCAGGCTCATCGCGAAGATGAACGGAAACATGATCGACATGAACAGCCAGCACAACGGCAGGATCATCCAGGAGACGTGCTTTATGTCCGCCATCACGAACAGGATCACGATCGAATTCAGGAGACCGTAGAGCGCGAGCAGCAGATGCGGCTTGATCAAGCGCGTGATCAGCGCGCCCGAGAAACGCCCGACGGCATAGAGCACCATCGCGATCGTGATCACGTAGGCCGCCGTGGCTTCGGGTCGCGCCGCGTTCGTGATGCCGGCGTACCAGGCGAACAGCGGCGCCGTGAGGACGGCGCCCGATGCGTCCCTCGTGATCGCGTTCTCCAGGATGTAGTTCAGTGCAAACGCGTTCACGCCGACCTGTGCGGCGACGTAGAGGAATTGCGTGCCGACGCCCCAGACAAAATGCGGTTGGCGCAGCAGCGGCACCCGGTGAAGCGGGGGTTCGTCGGCCGCGGCGGCCTCGCCGGATTCGCCGTCGATGCCCGGCAGCTTCACGAGCGAAAACGCCCCGAACACCAGCAGCACCACGCAGCCGAGCACGACGTAGGGCACGACCAGCGAGTGAAAGTCCGCCGCCGCTCCGGCTTGCTGGGGCTGTCCAAAGATGAAGGCGCCGCCCACCGTGGGCGCGATGATGTAGGCCACGGAGTTGAATGCCTGTGCGGTGGACAGCCGGCCCGCCGCCGCGTCCTTCGGGCCGAGCACCGTAACGTAGGGATTCGCCGCGGTCTCGATGCACGCCAGACCGCTGGAAAGCACGAACAGCGCGAGCAGGAACGACCAGAAGGTCTTGAAGACCAATCCTGCGGGGATGAACAGGAATGCCCCTATTGCCAGCACTGCCAGGCCCACCAGGATGCCGCGCTGGTAGCCGATGCGCCGGATCAGCAGGGCCGAGGGCAGCGCCATCAGGAAGTACGCACCGAAGACGGACGTCTGGATGAACCCCGATTGCGTCTTGCTGACGTGCAGGATGTCCTGGAAGTGCTTGTTCAGCACATCCAGCATGGCATGGCAGAACCCCCAGATGAAAAACAGGCTGGCGACCATCAGGAACGCGAAGCGCAGGGGATTGCGGTCCGATTTCGTCATCGCTGCGCTCCGGGCGCCTTGCGCGTCGTTGGCGAAACGCGATCAGCGGGCGCGAGACCCTCGCGCCAGCGTGCGCGATACGCCTGCAGCCCACGTACGGCGCATGGCTCGCAGGGCTCGCGCCGTGCGGGCTCGGGCTCGATATCCCAGTGGCACAGCATCGCCGCGCCGAGCGCCGTGGCATCCGTCGCGCCCGACAGATACACGGGCCGCGCGCACAACGCGGCCACCAGGGAGCACAGCAGCGGATCCGCGCCGAACGCACCCTCGATCAGCACCGCGCCCGGTGCATCGAGCAGTTCGAGCGCGAGCTCGATCATCAGCGCGACGTAAAGGGTAGCCAGCGCCGCGCCGTGCGCTGGCTGCCCGGTGATCCGCCCTTCCCGGCCGGCACAAGGACCGCTGCCGCCGCTGAAATCCGGCAGCGCGAAAATCCCCGAATCGACTGTCGCCTGGACCTGATCCAGCGTGACCGGTTGCGCGGGATCGCTCGAGGTCAGCTCGCAGATCCTCGCGTATTCCCGCCCGCCCATGAAACGCGCACACGCCACCGGGTCCCCGTTCACGTCGACATTGGCCAGCATGTCGCGCGCCGGATCCAGCCGCTGCACCGTAGCGGCCGAGGCCATGCAGACGACCCAGGTACCCGTCGATACCAGCACGAAGGGGCGTGCCTGCGCGGCGCGCAGATGCCGCGCGAAGCCGGCATTGCTGTCGTGCACGCCGGCGTACACCGCGCAGTCACCCGGCAAGCCGGTCGCGCGCGCGATCACTTCGCGCAGGCTGGCAGGAGCAACCCACGGCGAGACGACACGCGGGAACTTCGCGCTCCAGGCCCGCGAACGAACAAGCGACGAGTAGTCCCGCTCCCGCGGCGCCCACAGGTCGGTATGGCAACCGAGCGATGTGTACTCGCCGGTCAATGCGCCGCTCAGGCGCCAGGTCCAGTACTGCGGGTACATCAGGATCGCGCCTGTCCGCGCGAATTCCGCGGGAAAGCACTGCTGCTGCCACCACAGCTGGCGGCCGAGGTTCAGTCCGGCCGGGAGCGCGGGCGACAGGGTTTCGGCGAAGGCCGGACGCAGCGAGTCGTAGCCGGTGGCGCCTGCAGGACCGTCGAATTCATAGTCGAGCACCGGCAGGACCAGCCCGTCCTCACCGAGCGTCGGGTCGATGAGCGCCGCGGTGGCGCCATGCGTGGCAACGTTCAGCCGCCCGATACGAAAGCGCGCGGCAGCATCGCGCATCGACCCGAGCATCCACTCCCACAGCCGGTTGACGTCGAGATGCGGATAGCTGCCTGCAGCGATGACTTCGCTCGCTCGTTGCGCGCGGTACACGCACTCGAGCCCCGCATCGAAAACGAGTGCCTTCGCGTTGGTCTTGCCGATGTCGAAGACCAGCGAGTGACTCATGCGATGGCGCGCTCCGGTCCCCGCGCATCACGCTGCGATGCATCCGTCGCCGGCTCGACCACGATGAGTTCGATGCCGGCCTCCTCGAAGAGCCTGCGCGAACCGGCGTCGATGCCGCTGTCGGTGATCAGGATGTCGACCTCCCCTAGCGGGCAGAACACCAGTTGCCCGCGCGCACCGATCTTGCTGCTGTCGGCGAGCACCACGAGTTGTTCGGCCTGGCGCAGCAGCTTCTGCTCGGCCTGGATCAGCAGAGGGTCGGATTCCATCACGCCGTGTACGCCGATGCCCGGCGTGCCCATGAACATGCGGCTGCCGTGATAGCGCTGGATGAGGTCGTCCTCGAAGGCGCTCACGATGATGTTCTGCTTGCGGTAGAGCTCGCCGCCCGGCAGCGTGACGCGGCACTTTCCCGACTCGAGCAGGACGCCGGCCAGCGCGAATGAATTCGTCAGCACGTTGATGTCACGCGCGCACAGGAACTCGGCCATCATGAACGTCGAGCTGCCGCCGTTGACCAGGATGGTCTCGCCGTCCTGACACAGCGCCACGGCGCGCTGGGCGATCGCGCGCTTTTCGGCCACGTGCCGCTCCAGGTTCGCCAGGAAGGCCGCGCCCTGCAATTGCTGGCGCGGCGTCCTGGCGGCGGCCTCGGACGTCGCCAGCTGCGCGCCACCGTGGATTTTCGTCAGCAGCCCTTCTTCGGCGAGCTTGTTGATGTCGCGCCGGACAGTGGCCGGCGAGGCATTCAACGCCTCGACCAGTTCCTGCAGGCGTACGAACTGTCGTTCCTCGAGCAGGTCGAGGATGAGGCGATGACGTTGCTGCTCCAGCATGGGCTTCCCGTCCGTACCGGACCTGGCAGGGATTCGGCGACCTTAATCGAGTCTGATCCGATTTGCAATATCTTGATTGCTTTTGATTGCTTTTGGCCGTTTCGATCGTATAGCCTAGGAACCCTTACCCAACGCCTGCCGCTGGAGACTCGCCCTTGCAGCCCATCGAGAATCTCTGGGATGACGCGCACGCGGCCTCCCTGGACGACCCGCAACTGCTTCTCTATCGCTCGAACCTGCTGGGCCGGGATCTGCGCATCACCAACTTCGGCGGCGGCAACACCTCCGCGAAGCTGCCCGGCACGGACCCGCTGAGCGGTGCCGAGGAGACCGTGCTGTGGGTCAAGGGCTCCGGCGGGGATCTGGGCAGCATGAAACTGGACGGATTCGCCACGCTCTATCTGCCAAGGCTCGAGCAACTGAAGACGCTCTACCGCGGCCTCGCGCACGAGGACGAGATGGTCGGCTACCTGCCGCACTGCACCTTCGGCCTCAATCCGCGCGCCGCCAGCATCGACACGCCACTGCATGCCTTCATCCCTCACGCACACGTCGACCACGTGCACCCGGACGCCGTGATCGCCATTGCCTGTACGCAGCGCAGCCGCGAGCTGAGCGCGGAGATCTTCGGGAGCGAGATCGGCTGGCTGGCATGGCAGCGCCCGGGCTTCGACCTCGGCCTGAAACTGGAGCGGCTCGCACGCGAGAACCCGCAGTACTGCGGGGCCGTTCTGGAAGGCCACGGCCTGTTCACCTGGGGCGAGAGTTCGCGGGCCTGCTACGAGACGACACTGCGCATCGTGCGCCGCGCCGCGCAATGGCTGGCCGCCCACGGCAAGGCCGAAGCTTTCGGCGGGCCACGCCATGCGGGCATCACCGAGGCCGCCGAACGACGCCGCATCGCCGCCGCGCTGATGCCGCGCATCCGCGGGCGCATCAGCGCCGGACAGCACAAGGTCGGGCACTTCGACGACTCGCCCCCGGTACTGGAGTTCGTGAATTCCGCGCGCCTCGGGCCGCTCGCCGCGCTGGGCACCTCCTGCCCGGACCACTTCCTGCGCACCAAGATCCGGCCGCTGGTACTCGATT
>JAKJFB010000228.1 GCA_022705125.1 Pseudomonadota bacterium | reverse complement strand
GGAAGGCGTCGATGCGCCGGTTTGCAGGGCGGAGTATTACATCAACCGTGCCTATGCCGCGGTGGGCAGGCTGCTGCAGCGCCATAGCGGCCCGATCTTTCCCCTGATCGAGGACATGTTCGGCCTGAGCATCGTCGAGGTCCAGCAGCAGATTTCCGCCACGCTGGTTTCCCCGGCGCTGGCGGCTGCCCTCAGGGTCAAGGAGGGATCGGCGGCGCTCGAGGTACGTCGCAGCTACAAGACGGACGACGGCAAGATTGCCCAGGTGACCATCAATACCCACCCGGCTTCCCGCTTCCAGCACGCGATGACGATGCGCCGCGCCAGGGCATAGGGCGGGAGCGGACCTAAGACCCCGCTGGCGAGCGCTGTGCCGCCGCCTCGCGCCGGTGCCTGATCACGCCGATCACCGCGGGCATCAGGGAGAGCACCACGATCGCGACCACGACCACGCTGAAATTCTCCTTCACCACCGGCACATTGCCGAACAGGTAGCCCGCGAACACGCAGATCCCCACCCAGAGCACGGCGCCGACCACGTTGTAGGCAGCGAACTTGCCGTAGCTCATCGCGCCGATGCCCGCCACGAAGGGGGCGAAGGTCCGGATGATCGGGATGAAGCGCGCGATGATGATGGTCTTGCCGCCGTACTTCTCGTAGAAGGCGTGGGTCTTCTGCAGGTGCTCGGGGTTGAAGAAGCGCGACTTGGGATAGTGGAAGACCTTCGGCCCGACGTAGCGGCCGATCGAATAGTTGACCGTGTCGCCGAGGATCGCCGCGACCGTGAGGAGCCAGAACAACACCCAGACGTCCAGGCTGCCGAGCGCCGCGAAGGCGCCGGCCGCGAACAGCAGCGAATCGCCCGGGAGTATCGGCGTCACCACCAGCCCGGTCTCGCAGAACACGATGGCGAACAGCAACGTGTAGGTGTGCACGCCGTACTGCGCGATGATCTCGGCGAGGTGGCGGTCGAGATGCAGGAAGAAGTCGATGAACCAGTGAACGAATTCCATGAAGGCTCCGGGCGGGGCCACGCCGTGATGGCGCGGCAACGGGACCAATTCTAGCCTGAAACGACACGGCGCCACGGTGGGCGCGTCCCGAGGCGCGCACCGCCACGCTGGCACTGGCGGAGGAATGGACGTTGCGCGCCACCTGCCGGTTAAACATGGGTGCACTGGCCGCACTGATGCCGTGGGTCAGCATTCCCGTGGATCCGCATTCATGCGGACATCCCGACCTCTGCATTCATGCGGACAAATGTCCGCTTGAAACCGGACCTACGCCCGCTCAGACATCCAGGCGCTTCGGCAGGTCGGGCACGGGTTCCGCGCCGGTCACGATCTCGCCCTTGCCGAGCTTCGAGTGGCGCATGCCGTAGACGAAATACAGCAGGATGCCGCCGCCGAGGTAGACGAGGAAGAAGTCACGCGTCTCGGCGTGCGCCATCAACGACATCAGCAGCAGGCCGCACATCAGCGCGCCGATCACCGGCACCAGCGGGAACAGCGGCGCGCGGAACGGACGGTCCAGCGCCGGCTGCGTCACGCGCAGGTACAGCACGGTCAGGCACACCAGGCCGAAGGCCGCGAGCGATCCCACGTTGGTCAGGTTGGCCAGCGCGTCCAGCGACATGAACCCGGCGAAGCCGGCGGTGACGACGCCGACGATCAGCGTATCGATCCACGGCGTGCGGTACCTCGGGTGCACGCGCGCGAAGGCCGCGGGCAACAGGCCGTCGCGCGCCATCGTGTAGAAGATCCGCGTCTGGCCATAGAGCAGCACCAGCATCACCGACGAGATGCCGGCGATGGCGCCGATCTTCACCAGCACCGCGAACCACGGCATCCCCATCGCGTTGACCGCCACCGCGATGGGCGCCGGCGTATCGAGCTCCGCATAGGGCACGATGCCCACCAGCACCGCCGAGGTGAGGATGTAGAGCGCGGTGCAGACGAGCAACGAGCCGATGATCCCGATCGGCATGTCGCGCGCGGGATCGCGCGCCTCGGCACCGGCCGTCGACACGGCCTCGAAACCCAGATACGCGAAGAAGATCGTGGCCGCCGCGGTGATGATGCCGCCGATGCCGTAGCGCGAGGTGTTCTCCGCCGTGATCACGTCGAGGAGCGCGCGCCTGATGTCGGCCCAGAGGCCGCGCTCGGCCCCCTCGGGCGGCGGCGGCACCTGCTCGGGAATCATCGGGTGCCAGTTGGCGGGATCGACGAAGAAGGCCCCCACGCAGATGAAGGCGATCACGACGGCGAGCTTGATCACCACGATGATATTGTTGGCCGTGGCGGATTCCTGGATACCGACGACCAGCAGCGCCGTGACCGCGCCGATCGCGAGTATCGCCGGCACGTTCGCGACGCCGTGGGCCACGATCTCGCCGCCCTGGCGCACCGCCACACCCGGCGCCGCGGTCAGCTCGGGCGGGATAATGATGCCGATGTCGTGCAGCAGGCTCACCGCGTAACTGGACCAGCCCACGGCAACCGTGGCGGCCGCGAGCCCGTATTCCAGCACCAGCAGCAGCCCCATGAACCACGCCACCAGTTCGCCCATCGAGGCATAGGAATAGGAGTAGGCCGAACCGGAGACCGGCAGCATCGCGGCGAGCTCGGCGTAGCACAGCGCGACGAAGGCGCAGAGCACGCCGGTGATCACGAAGGAGATCATGATGCCCGGACCGGCGAATTGGGCCGCGGCGCGCCCCGTGAGCACGAAGATCCCGGTGCCGATGATACAGCCGATGCCCAGCGATACCAGGTTGAGCGCACCCAGGCTCTTCTTCAGTTCGCCCTGCGCGTGCTCGGCATGCATCTGCGCCACGGACTTGCGCATGAACAGCCGGCGCAGCCCGGTGGCGGCGGCGGGGGCTCGCGTATCGGCCATGAGGGGATTCTCCGGGGATGGTGGCGAAAGTATAGTCGCGCCACCCGCGGCTGCGGACCCTCCCCGCAGGTCGCCATTCATGGCGACAAATGCATTCGGCAACGCACATTTCGCCATGAATGGCGACCTACGGTGGACCTGCGCAGGTGTCGTCATGAATGGCGACCCACGGGGCGACCCACAAGGTGAAGCTAGGCAGGGCCTTGCAGGTTCCTGACGCGCTGACCGATCGGCGGCGCGATTTCGGCATCGACCAGCACGTCCAGCAGCACCGGGCCATGGCGCCGGAACAGCTTCTCGACGCCGAGCGTATCCAGCTCGTCGAGGCTGCGGATGCGGTAGGACTCGACGCCCATCGCCCGCGCCATCAGCGCGAAATCGGTCGGCGGGAGTTCATTGGCGGTGTTCTGCAGCCCGCGCATGCGCTGCCCGTGCTTCACCGTGCCGAGCACGCCGTTGTTCAGCACGAGGTACACCACGTTCAGCCCCAGTTGTTGCGCGACGGAGATCTCCTGGGCGTTCATCAGGTAGCTGCCGTCGCCGGTGATGCAGAGCACCGGATCGCGCGGATCGGCGAGCTTGCCCCCGACCGCCGCGCCGATGGCCCAGCCCATCGCGGCGAATCCCATCGACACCGGCATCCGGTTGGCCGTGACCACGCGCTCGCCGCGCGGATGCCAGTAGTGAAGCGCCCAGAAGAAGGCATTGCCGGCATCGGCATAGAGCCGCGTGCGCGGGGGCACCTTCTGGCTGAGCATCCAGAACAGGCGCCGCGGGTTGAGCGGCACGGTGTCGGTGCCGCAGTCCTCGACGTGCAGCAGGCTGATGTGCCGTGGCAAGCCGTGCGCGTTGCGCAGCGCCGGCAGCGCCGCGTTGTCGGCCTGCGCCTCGAGATCCGGGAGCCCGGCACTCGCCTGGTTCAGGTAGGCGAAAACGATGCGCGGGCTGCCCATCAGGTTCAGCTGCGCCATGTACGAGCGTGCCAGGTGATCGGGGTTGCTGCTGATATGCAGCAGTCGCCGCGACAGGATGGTGCTGCCGTCCCAGCCGCAGGTTGCGTTCTCGTCGAGATTTGCCCCCACCACCAGCACGATGTCGGCTTCGTCCGCGGTGAGCGTGCGCCGCGCCGACTCGTGCCCGGCGGTGCCGAACACGCCGCGGTAGAGCGGGTGGTCCGCGGACATCAAGCCACGTCCGGCCGGCGTGGTGACTATCGGCCAGTCACGGTGCTCGGCATAGCGCAGGATCTCGGCCATCGCGCCGGCGCAACCTTCACCGATCACGAACACGCCGCGCCGGTAGGCGCGCAGCAGGATGCTCAGCCGGTTCAGCAGCAGGCGGTCGGGCGTGATCTCCTGGCCGAAAAAGGCGTAGCGCGACATCGGGTTGCGACCCGAGGCGATCGGCGCGCTGAAGATGTCCTGCGGGATGCTGAGGTGCACCGGCCCCGGCGTCGGGCCCGTGGCGTGGCTGAGCGCCGCCAGCAGGTTGTGCTCGAGCTGTTCCGGGTGCGAGACCAGCGCGTTGTAGCGCGTGCAGCCACGGAACATCAGGATGATGTCGGCGCCCGATCCGCCGCCCTCCTGCATCGCGCCGCGACCGAAGGTGCTTATCGCGCTCTGCCCGGTGATCACCAGCAGCGGCACGCCCTCGACGTAGGCGCTGCTGACCGCCGTCAGCAGGTTGGTGCAGCCCGGCCCGGAAGTCGCGCTGCACACGCCGACCAGGCCGCTCGCGCGGGCGAAGCCGTCGGCCATGAAGCCGGCGCCAGCCTCCGAGCGCGTGAGCACCCACCGCACCCCGCTCGCCTGCTGGTGCCGCGCCAGCGCGTTCAGCAGCGGATCGATATTGCCGCCCGGCACGCCGAACACGTACGGCACGTTGAGCAGCGCGAGGTACTGGACGATGAGATCGGCGCAGCTGCTCGCAGCGATGCTGCGCTCGTCGGCGTCGGTCGTGCTGGATGTCATCTGGCCCCGTCGTGCCTGCAGTTCTTCGATCGCCGGTGCCGCCGCCCCGCGTGCCGCAACCCCTGGTCGAGCGCATCGTAGCGTGGCATTGCAGCTGCTACACGCCCGCCCTGGCGCCACGGGGCGACAATCGCGCCAAACTGTTAACGGCTTGGCACTTGCGCCGGCATCCCCCCGTGGACTGCCATTCCGTCGCCGCAGCCGATATATTTGCGCCCGCGCGAATCACCACAGGCACCAGGCTCCCATGACGTCCACCGGCAACAGCAGCACCGCGAAACACTGGACCACTTTCCGGGGCGCGCGCGCCCTCAAGTCCTCGCACCCCGAGGT
>JAKJFB010000227.1 GCA_022705125.1 Pseudomonadota bacterium | reverse complement strand
CGGCGCGTTGCCAGCGTGAGCGGCGCGTGCAGCTGGCCCCGCGCGTCGGCCAGCGCGAAGCGGGTGTTGGTGCCGCCGATATCGGCGACCAGTCGCTGGGGACGAGGGGGCATCTGGGTCGGTGCGCGTGTGCCGGGATGGCCGGATTCTGGATGCATGCCCCGCCGAGATCAATGCATACTTGCCCGGGCGCAGCGCAACGCCCAGCAACCACGGCCGCGATGGAGTTCCACATGAGCGATCCCGCATCACCGCCCGGACGCGACGCAGCCGGCGCCACCGCGCGTTGCATGCGCCGGCACGTTGCGCCCTGACGCACGGCCTGAGCGCGTGGTCCCGATGCGATTTTCGCGCCTCGATGCGCTGCTGCTGGTCGCGGTGATCGCCGCCATCGTGCTGGCGCTGTCCGGTGTCCTCGAGCCCGCAGCGCGACTGCCCCGGGACGCGGTGGCCGCGGTGAACGGCAGGGCGATAGGCGCCGACGCCTTCGCGGCGCAACTCGATGCCGTTGCCGTGCAGCTCGAGCGCGCCCCCGACGCGTCCGAACGCGCCGCGATACTCGAGCGCGTGATCGACGAGGAACTGTTGTTGCAGCAGGGGCTTGCGCTCGAGTTGCCGCGCAAGGACGCGCGGCTGCGCGCGCAGCTGGTGCAGGAGGTCATCCGCCAGGCGCTGGCGCAGTCGGCACGCGCACCCGTCACCGAGGACGAGTTGCGCGCATTCCATGGCGCTCATTCGGGCTTCTTCCGTCAGCCTGCCACCTACCGCGTCTGGCGTTTCGATTGCCGTGACGCCACCGCGGCGCGTGCGCTGCAGGCCGGGCTCGGCGCGGGTGCTGATCCGGACCCGCAGGGCGGCTGCCGGCGCAACGCGCTGCTGCCCGATGCCTGGCTGGGCGCTGCGAAGCTCGGCGATCTGCTCGGCGCGGAGCTCGCGTCCGCCGCGGTCGCGCTCGCCCCCGGCGAGACCCTGCTGAGCGAGCGCGCCGATGGCGCGAGCGTGCTGTTGCTGCTCGCGCTGGCTCCTGCGCGCGAACCGGCATTCGAGCAGGTGCGCGCGCAGGTGGAGACGGAATTCCGCCGCCGCGCCGACGAGGCGGCGCTGGCCGCGTACCTCGAGCGCCTGCGTGCGGGCGCCGAACTGCGGATCGGCGGCGGGTGACCGTGCGCGCCTTGCTGCTGCTCGCGCTCGCGCTCGCCGGCGGGGCTGCGCGGGCCGACTGGCAGGCGCGCTCCTGGTCGCGCTGGCAGTTCGAAGGGTCGGTCGCCGAGGCCGTATTCGGCATCGAGCGAACGGAGCTGGCGCGGCTGCGCGGCAGCACCGACGCGGCCTGGTTCACCGCGGAGCTGCGGGCGAGCGTGGCGTTGCAGGAGGGCGGGCAGGCGTGCGCGCTGCGCGATGCCGTGGCGCTGGGAACCGGCGACACGGTGCGGGTCCAGTTGCGCTGGCGCTGTCCCGGGGAGATCCGCGCGTCGCAGGTCCGGGTGGGACTGTTGCTGGACGTGGAACGCGATCCCCTGCATCACGCCAGCTTCACCCATGCCGACGGCCGCCACGAGGAGGTGCTGTTCACGCGCGACGCGCCGCAGCGCGCGTTGGCGGCGGCGCCGCGCCCGCTGCCGGCCACGGCTACCGTGCTGCGCTATCTCGGGCTTGGTTTCTCGCACATCCTGGCCGGGCTCGATCACGTCGCCTTCCTGTTGTGCATGCTGCTGGTCGCCGCGCCTCTCCAGCCGCCTGTGGATGATCACGGGCTTCACGCTCGGACACAGCATCACGCTTTCGCTGTCGGTCCTGGGCCTGGTGAGCGTGCGCAGTGCCGCGGTCGAGGCGCTGATCGGCTACACGGTGGCGCTGCTCGCGGCCGAGGCCTGCCTGCGCCACGGGCTGCGCTCGGCGCCGTGGCAGCTGTGGCTCGTGGTGGCAGGTATCGGTGCAATCACCTGGGCCGGGAGTGGCGCGCTCGCGCCGCCAACCGTGGTCGCGCTGCTGCTGCTCACGCCGGCCTACCTCGTACTGGCGCAGCGCCGTCACGGCAATGACGCGCTGCATCTGGCGATGACGGCGGTGTTCGGGCTGGTGCACGGGCTCGGCTTTGCCGGCGTGCTGAACGCGATCGGCGTGCCGGATGGGCAGCGCGGCTGGGCGCTCGCGGGCTTCAACATCGGTGTGGAGCTGGGGCAGATCGCGCTGCTCGCGGCGTTCGCGCTGCTGTTGCAGGCACCGCACCTGCTGCGGTCGCCGGCGCTGGCGCGCGGCGCCACCCGGGCGAGCGCGATCGCGCTGTGCGCGCTCGGCGTGTACTGGCTCGCTGGGCGCAGCGTCGGCTGAGAGGGCCGGAGCACGCTGCGCCGGGTCTTGCGTGACCCGCGCGCTTTACGCCCGCGCATCGAATGCGCAGAATGCCCGCCTTCGCGGTGCCTGGACCCGGGCGCCGTGCCTCAGGCCTGACATCCCACGGGGGTCGCGATGAAACAGACGCCACTGCATGCGCTGCACCTGGAGCTCGGCGCCCGCATGGTCGAGTTCTCCGGCTACGAGATGCCGGTGTCGTACCCCGGCGGCATCCTCGCCGAGCACCATCACTGCCGCAGCGCCGCGTCGCTGTTCGACGTCTCGCACATGGGCCAGGTGTTGGTGCGCGGCGCCGGGGCGACGGCCGCGCTGGAGCGCCTGGTGCCCGCGGACCTCGTGGCGCTGGCGCCGGGACGCCAGACCTACTCGCTGTTCACCAATGCCGAGGGCGGCGTGCTCGACGACCTGATCATCACGCGCTGGTCGGATGACACCTTCTTCGTGGTCGTGAACGCAGGCTGCAAGGAGCAGGACCTCGCGCACCTGCGCGCCGGACTGCCGGGCATCGCCGTCGAGGCGCTGGCCGGGCAGGCGCTGCTCGCGCTGCAGGGCCCGCGCGCGGCCGCGGTGATGACGCGCTTCGCGCCGGCCCTGGCCTCGCTGGTGTTCATGAGCGGCACGCACTGCGAGATCGGGGGCGTCGCCTGCTTCGTGACCCGCTCGGGCTATACGGGAGAGGACGGCTTCGAGATCTCGGTGCCCGCGGACGCCGCCGAGGCCCTGGCGCGGCGCCTGCTCGCGTGTCCCGAAGTGATGCCGATCGGCCTGGGGGCGCGCGATTCGCTGCGCCTCGAGGCGGGTCTTTGTCTGTACGGGCACGACCTGAATCCGCAGGTCACGCCGGTCGAGGCGGGGCTGCAGTGGGCCATCGCGCCGGCGCGACGTGCCGGTGGGGCGCGCGCCGGCGGCTATCCGGGTGCGGCGCGCATCGCGGCGCAGATGCAGTCCGGACCGGCGCGCCGGCGCATCGGGCTGCTCGGCGACGGCAAGGCGCCGGTGCGCGAGGGCTCGGTGCTGACGGATCTCGCGGGGCGCGCGGTCGGCGAGGTGTGCAGCGGCGGCTTCGGTCCCACCGTGGGCGGGCCGGTCCTGATGGCCTATGCCGAGAGCGCGTGCGCGGCGCCGGGTACGCAGCTGCTGGCGCTGGTGCGCGACAAGCCGCGCCCGGTGACCGTCACGAAGATGCCGTTCGTGCCGCAGCGCTATCACCGCGGCTGAGAGCCCGAGAGCAGCGCGGCGCTGATGCGCTCGAGCAGCTGCTCCTGGCCAAGGTCGGCGCAGTCGATGCGGATCGCGGCGTAGCGCCGGTAGAGTCGCGTGCGCTCGGCGAACAGTTCCTCGAAGCCCTGTTCCGGGCGCCTGGCGATGCCGCGGGTGTCGTAGTCGGTGATGCGCCGGCGCAGCTCGGCGAGCGGCACGTCGAGGTAAACGATGGTGCTGCCGGCGCCGAGGTGGCGCATGGCGGCGTCGCTGTAGATCGCGCTGCCGCCGGTGGCGACCACGCGCCCGTGCGGATCGATGCCGAGCAGCACGGCAGCCTCGATCTCGCGCAGCCGCAGGTGGCCCCCGGCGTCGATGATCTGCTGCAGCGTGCGCCCCTCGCGCACCTGGATCGCCAGATCGGAATCCACGAAGTCCAGCGCCAGGCGCTTCGAGAGCAGCACTCCCACCGTGCTCTTGCCGGCCCCGGGCATGCCGATCAGCGTGACTCCGCGTCGTTGTTCCGTCATTGCGTGGTGCTATACAGTGCAAGGGGGCTCGCGCATTCTGCGAGCCGGTATGACGGACCGCAATAGCCGAGGAGGAACGGGTGACGGCAGAGGGAACGGCGCGTGGCGCCGACGCGGCGTGGGAAGCGTTGGCCGGGCATTTCGCGCAGTCGCGCGGCCTGGATCTGCGCGAGGCCTTTGTCACGGATCCGGGACGCGCGCAACGCCTGCGACTGAGCGCCGCGGGACTGACGCTCGACTACTCGAAGAATCTGGTCACTGCGCGCACGATCGAGCTGCTGTGCGCGCTGGCGCGCGCGCGCGAGGTGTCCGGTCGCGCGCGCGCTCAGCTCGGCGGCGCGATGGTGAACGGCACCGAGGAGCGCGCGGTGCTGCACACGGCGCTGCGCGGCACCGATGCCGGGGAGCGGCTGGCGCAGGCGCGCGAGGTGCAGGCCGTGCACAGGCGCATGGCGGAGCTGGTGCGGCGCGTGCGCGCCGGCGACTGGGCCGGATGGAGCGGCGAGCCGGTGCGCGATGTCGTGAATATCGGCATCGGTGGCTCGCACCTGGGGCCGGTCTTCGCGACCGAGGCCCTGGGTCACCTGCACGGCGACGGCACGCGCTGCCATTTCGTGTCCAATGTCGATCCGCGCGATCTCGAGGTTGTGCTCGCCGGGCTCGCGCCGTCACGCACGCTGTTCATCGTGGCCTCCAAGACCTTCGGCACCCTGGAGACGCTGGAGAACGCGCGCTCGGCGCGGCGCTGGCTGCAGGCCGCGGGATGTCCGCAGACGGCGCTGGATCGCCACTTCCTCGCGGTCTCCTCGAACGTGCCGCGCGCGGTCGAGTTCGGCATCGCCGCGGACAACGTGCTGCCGATGTGGGACTGGGTCGGCGGGCGCTACTCGCTGTGGTCGGCGATCGGACTGCCGATCGCGATGGCTGTGGGCATGGAGGCCTTCGACGAGCTGCTCGCTGGCGCGCACGCGATGGACCTGCATTTCCGCGATGCCCCGCCCGAATCGAACATGCCGATATTGCTGGCGCTGATCGGCATCTGGTACCGCAATTTTCACGGCACGTCCTCGCAGGCGGTGATTCCCTACGACCAGTCGCTCGCGCGGCTGCCGGAGTTCC
>JAKJFB010000226.1:4803-5207 GCA_022705125.1 Pseudomonadota bacterium | reverse complement strand
ATCGGATGGTTTTATGGGGCGATGTTATGCCCGGACGCCGTCCACGGCAATCGCCGGACGGACCCTGCCGGGCTGCATCCGCGTGCCCGGGGGAAACCCGGCGTGTTCCGGCCGCTGTAATTGGAGCCGCTCCGGAAGCGTGATAGCGTCCTGCCCGTACCACCCAGGGAAGCCGGCCATGGAAACGCACTACCGCGCCTGCAACCTGTGCGAGGCGATCTGCGGCCTGGAGATCGGCGTCGAGGCCGGGCGCGTGGTCTCGATCCGCGGCGATGCCGCCGACCCGCTCAGCCGCGGCTACCTCTGCCCCAAGGCCACCGCCCTGGCCGACCTGCAGGACGATCCCGACCGGCTGCGCCGCCCGCTGCTGCGCGAAGGCGACAACTGGCGCGAGATCGGCTGGG
>JAKJFB010000226.1:508-4793 GCA_022705125.1 Pseudomonadota bacterium | reverse complement strand
CACGGCGCCGACGCGGTCGGCGTGTACCGCGGCAACCCCTCGGTGCACAACTGGGGACTGATGACGCACGCGAACCACTTCCTGAAACGCCTCGGCACGCGCAACCATTTCTCCGCCACCTCGGCCGACCAGCTGCCGCACCACCTGGTGTGCCTGTGGATGTACGGGCACCAGTTCCTGCAGCCCGTGCCCGACATCGACCGCACGCAGTTCCTGCTGCTGATCGGCTACAACCCCGTGGCCTCCAACGGCAGCATGATGACCGTGCCCGATGTTGCAAGGCGCCTGAAGGCCATCCGGCAGCGCGGCGGCAAAGTGGTGGTGGTGGATCCGCGCCGCGAGACGGCCGAGGTCGCGGACCGTCACCACTTCATCCGCCAGGGGAGCGATGCCGCACTGCTGCTCGCGCTGCTGCACGTGCTGTTCGACGAGGGCCTGGCGCGCACGGACGGGCTGCAGTCGCAGGCGAGGAACCTGGCGGCGGTGCCGCCATTGCTGGCGCGCTTCACGCCGGATTTCGCGGCGGGCGCGACCGGCATCGAGGCCGGCGCGATCCGCGCGCTGGCGCGCGAATTCGCCGCCGCGCCCTCGGCCGCCTGCCACGGGCGCATGGGTGTCTCGACGCAGCGCTTCGGCACGCTGTGCCAGTGGGCGATCCAGCTGCTGATGCTGCTCACGGGCAATCTCGACCGCCCGGGCGGCGCGCTGCTCACCCACCCCGCCGTGATGGGCGCCGGACCGGACGACAACCCCAAGGGTGCCTTCGCGCGCCGCGCGACCCGGGTCAGCGGCTATCCCGAGTTCGGCGGCGAGTTCCCGGTCGCAGCGCTCGCCGAGGAGATGCTGACGCCGGGCGCGGGACAGATCCGCGCGCTGGTGACGGTGGCCGGCAACCCGGTGCTCTCGGTGCCGAACGGGCGCCTGACGGACCGCGCGCTAGCGGGGCTCGACTTCATGCTGAGCGTGGACATCTACCTGAACGAGACCACGCGCCACGCGCACGTGATCCTGCCGCCGAGCTCGACGCTGGAACACGACCATTACGACCTCGCATTCCACAAGTTCGCGGTGCGCAACACCGCGCGCTACAACGCGCCGGTGCTGCCCAAGCCCGCCGGCGCGCTGCACGACTGGGAAATCTTCGCCGGGCTCGCCGCAGCCCATGCCCGGCTGAGCGGCGAGCCAGCCGCGCCGGTGGTGTCTCCGGCCGATATGCTCGACTTCCTGCTGCAGGCCGGCCCCTACGGCACGCGCTCGGCGTTCACGCCACCGCTCAGCCTCCCCCTGCTGCTGGCACACCCGCACGGCATCGACCTCGGGCCGCTGCGGCCGTCGCTGACGGAGCGACTGTGCACCGCGGACCGGATGATCGACTGCCTGCCCGCCGCGATTCCCGGCGAGATCGAGCGTCTCGCCGCCGAACTCGCAGTGCCAGCCGCAGCCGATGCGCTGCTGCTGATCGGGCGCCGCCACATCCGCAGCAACAACTCGTGGATGCACAACAGCCACCGGCTGGTCAAAGGGCCGCGCCGCGACCAGTTGCTGATGCACCCGCAGGACCTGGCGGCGCGCGGACTGCGCGACGGCCAGCGCGTCACCGTCAGCTCGCGCACCGGCAGCGTCAGCGTCGAAGTCCAGGCCTCGGAGGCGATCATGCCGGGCACGGTGTCGCTGCCGCACGGCTGGGGCCACGACCGCGAGGGCGTTAGGCTCGGCATCGCGGCGCAGCACGCCGGCGTCAGCGCCAACGACCTCACCGACGAGCGCTGCATCGATGTCGCTTCGGGCAATGCCGCGCTGAACGGCGTGCCGGTCAGGGTGTGTGGCGCGCACGACTGATCCGGCGCTGCGCGCACGCCTTCCGGGCACGCCCGCGCGCCGCTACCATAGCGCCCTCGAGCGCCATCCACCGTTTCGCCCACCCGCCGCAGGAAAGCTCCGCGACCATGACCTCACCGCAGCATCAGCAGACGGCACGCGCATGGCGCTGAAGTCCACGATCCACCGCCTCGAGCTCGATGTCGCCGACATCGACCACGGCAACTACGGCAGCTTCTCGCTGACGCTGGCGCGCCACCCCTCGGAGACCGGGGAGCGGCTGATGATGCGCGTGCTGGCCTTCGCGCTGCACGCCGACCCGGCGCTCGAATTCGGGCGCGGCATCTCGAGCGAGGATGAACCGGACCTGTGGCTGAAGGACGTCACCGGTGCGATCAGGATGTGGATCGACGTCGGACTGCCCGACGAGCGGCGCCTGCGCCGTGCCGCGGGCCGCGCCGAGCGCATCGTGGTGATCGCCTACGGCGGGCGCGCGGTCGATGTGTGGTGGGAGAAGGGCCGCGAGGCGCTGCAACGGCTGCCCGCGCTCACGGTGCTCGCGATCCCCTTCGAGGCGGGACGCGAGATGGCCGCGTTCGTCGATCGCTCGATGCGCCTGCAGTGCACGGTGCAGGAGCAGCAGGTCTACCTGAACGACGACGCGCGCTCGGTACTGATCGAGCCGGCGCTGCTGCACGAGCGCGGCGCTGGCCAGCCAGAGTCGTCCTGAGCGTGGTGGAACACAGCTCGCGCGCACTGCGCGCCGTCTTCGTCGGCCTGGGCATGACCGCGCTCGCGCTCGGCATCGCCGGCATCGTGCTGCCGGTGCTGCCGACCACGCCCTTCGTGCTGCTGGCCGCGGCCTGCTTCGCGCGCGGCTCGACGAAGTTCCACGACTGGCTGCTGGGGCACCCTCTGTTCGGGCCGATGATCGTCGAGTGGCAGGAATACGGCAGCATCCCGTGGCGCACCAAGATCGTGGCGATCGCGCTGATGAGCACCACGCTCGGCGTCTCGATCGTGTTCTTCGTGGAACCGCGATGGCTGAAGGCCGCGCTGACGGTGCTGGGACTGGTGCTCGCCACCTGGCTCTATCGCGTGCCCTCGCGCGACCGGTTGTAGGAGCGGCCCATGGCCGCGACCGTTCGCGCGCATGGCGCGCTCCTACTTGATCTGCCGCCGGCGTGCGGCGAATATGCGCTGCACCGCGCCGGGGCCAGGAAGCACATGAACAAGCGATTCAGCGCCGGGGAGCTCGCTTTCCGTGACGAGGTCCGCGCCTTCCTGCGCGACCAGCTTCCCGAGGATATCAGCCACAAGGTCGGGAACGATCTGCAGCTCGAGCGCGAGGACTACGTGCGCTGGCAGAAGATACTGCACGCGCGCGGCTGGGCCGGCGTCAACTGGCCACCCGAATACGGGGGTACCGGCTGGACGCCGGTGCAGAAGTACATCTTCGCCACAGAATGCGCTTTCGCGCACACACCGCGCATCGTGCCCTTCGGCCTCGCGATGGTCGGTCCCGTCATCTACACCTTCGGCAACGCGCAACAGAAAGCGCGCTTCCTGCCCGACATCCTCGCCAGCAATGTCTGGTGGTGCCAGGGCTACTCCGAGCCGAACGCGGGATCGGACCTCGCCTCGCTGCGCACCAGCGCGGTGCGCGATGGCGAGCACTACGTGGTGAACGGCACCAAGACCTGGAACACCATGGGCCAGTGGGCCGACTGGATCTTCTGCCTGGTGCGCACCGGCGGCCCGGAACTGAAGCCGCAGGCCGGCATCAGCTTCCTGCTGATCGACATGAAGACGCCGGGCATCACGGTCTCGCCGATCCGCCTGCTCGACGGCACCCCCGAGGTGAACGAGGTGCACTTCGACCACGCGCGCGTGCCCGCGGCGAACCTGGTCGGCGAGGAGAACCGCGGCTGGACCTACGCCAAGTATCTCCTGACGCACGAGCGCACCGGCATCGCGCAGGTGGCCAAATCGCGCATGCGTCTGGCAAAGCTCAAGGAGATCGCGCGCGGCACCGCGCACGAGGGCGCAGCGCTGATCGAGGAGCCTTGCTTTGCTCGTCGCGTGGCCGAGGTGGAAATCGACCTGATGGCGCTCGAATACACCGAGCTGCGCGCGCTGGCGAGCGTCAGCACCGGCAAGGCACCGGGACCGGAGTCCTCGATCCTGAAGATCAAGGGTACCGAGATCGCGCAGGCCATCGACGAGCTGCTGGTCGAGGCCGCCGGCTGGTATGCCCTGCCCTTCGTGCCCGAACAGTTCCACGCCGGCTACGAGGGCTGGCGCGTCGGCCCGGGCGCCGCGGCCAATGCCGCGCCGATCTATTTCAACAACCGCAAGGCCTCGATCTACGGTGGTTCGAACGAGATCCAGCGCAACATCATCGCCAGAGAGGTGCTCGGGCTGTGATGGCATTTGCTGTGCTCCGTAGCACGCGGGCAGGCTTGCC
>JAKJFB010000226.1:0-498 GCA_022705125.1 Pseudomonadota bacterium | reverse complement strand
GACACGCCGTGAACACATCCCTGTGGGCTCGACTGTCGCCATCCAGGCGACAGACGGTCCCGCCGCGCCAAGGCAAGCCCGCCCGCTAGGCGTGGGTGCCAACGGCTGAAGGAGGCAACAGGCGATGGACTTCGAATACAGCGAGGAACAGCAACTGCTGCGCGACAGCGTGGAACGCTTCGTGCGCGAGCACTACACATTCGATGCGCGCCGCGCCATCGTGGCGGGCGCGCGCGGATTTTCCGCACAGCACTGGCAACTGTTCGCCGAGCTCGGCTGGCTCGCGTTGCCGGTGGCCGAGGATGACGGCGGACTCGGCGGCAACCTCACGGATCTCGCCATCCTGTTCGAGCAGTTCGGCAGGGGCCTGGTCGTGGAACCCGTGCTCGCCACCGTGGTGCTGGGCGCAGGCCTGGTGTCCGAGCTCGGCAGCCTCGTGCAGCGCGAGTCGATGCTGCCCGCGATCATGGCCGGCGAGATGCAGCTGGCGCTCGCCTT
>JAKJFB010000225.1 GCA_022705125.1 Pseudomonadota bacterium | reverse complement strand
CTCGAGAGCGACGTGCTTCGCGAGCGTGCCCGGCGCACTCTTGCCGAGGCGATGGTGTCGCTCAGGCAGAAATACGGGGTGCACTCATGAGGCGCCGGGTCCGGTATTGCGCGGCCATGCTGCTGCTCATGTTCGCGGGCAGCGCGCTGGCCCACAAGCTCGCGCCCTCGCTGCTCGCGATCCACGAGCAGGCCGACGGGAGCTTCGCCGTGACGTGGAAGACACCCCGGTTCGCCTCGACGCCGGTGCCGCTGGAGCCGCAACTGCCGGCCTCGTGCAGCGACACGAGCGAACGGCGCTGGGAATACGAGGGCACCGGGGTGCGCATCGACTGGAGCATGCGCTGCGCCGAGCCGTTGCACGGGCAGGAGCTGCGCGTCACCGGGCTGGCGCAGAACCAGTCCGCGGCGCTGGTGCGCATCCAGTGGAGCGACGGCGTGGTGGCGCAGGGCATGCTGAACGCCAACCAGCCGGTGTTCCGCATCGCGGCGCGCCAGGACGCGCTCGCTGTGGCGGCCGACTACGTGAAGATGGGCGTCGGGCACATCCTCGGCGGCATCGACCACCTGCTGTTCGTGCTCGGGCTGCTGTTGCTGGTCGTGGGCTGGAAGCGCCTGGTGTGGACGATCACCGCGTTCACGGTGGGCCATAGCGTCACGCTCGCGCTCGCGGCGCTGGGTTTCCTGCGCTACCCGGTGGAGCTGGTCGAGTTCGCGATCGCGCTCAGCATCTTCGTGGTGGCCGTGGAACTCACGCGCGAGAAGACCGACGCGCACTGGCTGCGCCACTGGCCGTGGCTCGCCGCGGGCGGTTTCGGCTTGCTGCACGGCATGGGTTTCGCGGGCGCGCTGCTCGAGGTGGGCCTGCCGGCGCACGACATCCCGCTGGCGCTGCTCGCCTTCAACGTCGGCATCGAGATCGGGCAGCTGCTGTTCGTGGGCGCTGTGATCGCCCTGCACCAGTCGTGGCTGCGCCTGCCGCTGCCGCGCTGGGCCTGGCTGCGGTGGGCGCCGGTGTACCTGATCGGCTGCGCCTCGGCATACTGGTGCTTCGAGCGCGGCGCCGCCGCGTTCGGCGGCGCTTGATCACGCGCATCATTCATCATGCAGGAGAACGCAGACATGGCGAAATTCACCCGGGCGGAACTCGAACAGGCGCTGGCGACCTACAACGCCGCGCGCGACGCGGCATCGAGCAGCGGCGACTGGCGCATCTGGGCCGAGCTGTTCACCGACGATGCCCATTACATCGAGCACGCCTATGGCGAGATGCACGGACGCCAGGCGATCTGTGACTGGATCACCGGGGTGATGGCGCCGTTCCCGAAGATGACCTTCCCGCAGGACTGGGTATGCTTCGACGAGGACAACGGGGCGATCGTGTTCCAGTGCCAGAACGCCTTTCCCGAACCTTTCGATGCCGGCACCGGCAAGCCCTTTTCGTTCCCGAACTGGACGCGGCTGGTCTACGCCGGCAACGGCAAGTTCTCCAGCGAGGAGGATATCTACAACCCGGCGCGCGATTCGCGCAACACGGTGCGCGGCTGGATCGCGGCGGGCGGCAGGTTCCTGACACCCGAGCAGGTCAAGATGCGCCACCATTGAGCGGCCCCATGCCCGGGAAGTTGCCCGCGCGGATGCCTGCCGGACTGCGCCGTGCCATCCGTGTGCTGTTCGTGCTCGCGCTGGTGCTGGTGTTCGTGCTCTCGGTGCTGAAGGTGTCGGTGGGGCCGCAGTTTCGCTTCGGCGACAAGGTCGGACACGCGGTCGTGTTCTTCCTGCTCGCCGCGCTGGCGCAGGCCAGCCATGCCGAGCGGCGCGTCGTCGCGCGCCTGATGCTGGCCCTGCTGGCTTACGGGCTGTTCATCGAACTGGTGCAGGCGCTGCTGCCGTGGCGTGACTTCTCGCTGTGGGACTGGGCAGCCGATGGCGTCGGCATCGCGCTGTGCGTGGCGCTCGCGTGCTGGCTGCGCCGGCGCCTCGGCGCAGCGCCGTGAAGAAGAGGCTGCTCGTCGTGCACCACTCCCAGAGCGGCAGCACCGAGCGCCTGGCGCATGCGGCGGTGGCGGGCGCGCGCGAGGAAGACGCGGTGGAGCTGCGCT
Source organism: Pseudomonadota bacterium (assembly GCA_022705125.1). The sequence goes on along the minus strand of JAKJFB010000225.1, from coordinate 3,129 downwards.
GGCTGCGCGCCGCCGAGGCGGGCGCGGCCGACCTCGCCTGGTGCGACGCGCTGCTGCTGGCGACGCCGGAGAATTTCGGTTTCATGTCCGGCGGCATGAAGGAATTCCTCGACCGCACGTTCTATGCGGCATCGGCACAGCAGCTGAACCGCGCCTTCGCGCTGATCATCAGCGCGGGCAACGACGGCAGCGGGGCGGTGCGCCAGCTGCACCGCATCCTCCAGGGTTATCCGATGCGCGAGGTGGCGGAGCCGCTGCTCGTGCGCGGCGAGCCCGGACCCGCGGATCTCGAACGCGCCGCCGACACCGGGCGCGCGCTGGCCGCGGGACTGGAGCTCGGCATTTTCTGAAGGACATTCGAGGGCGGGCGATGCAGGTGGAATCGGCGGAACAGGAAGTATTGGGGGCGCTGGCCGGCTGGCTGCGCGAGGGTCAGCGCGCGTGGTTGTGCACCATCGTCGAGATCAGCGGCTCCTCGCCGCGTCCGCTCGGTTCGATCATGGCCTGCGCCGCCGACGGGCGCGTCTGCGGCTCGCTCTCGGGCGGCTGCGTCGAGGAGGACCTGATCGAGCGGATGCGCGCCGGCGAGCTCGCGAGCACGGGCCCGGTGCTGCGTACCTACGGCCTGAGCGCTGAGGAGAACGAGCGCCTCGGCCTGCCCTGCGGCGGACGGCTCGGCGTGGTGGTGGAGCCCTGCGCCGCGCCGACGCATCTGGCGCACATCGAGGAACTGCTGGGTGGACTCGCGGCGCGGCGCTGCGTGCGCCGCGAGCTGGTGCTCGACGGCGGTGCGTGCCGGGCCGACAGGGTCGACGCCGTGGAGCCGCTCACATTCGCCGACGGTGTGCTGCGCCACACGCTGGGGCCGCATTTCCGCCTGCTGCTGGTCGGCGCGGGACAGGTGGCGCAATGCGTGGCGACGCTCGCCACGATGCTCGACTACCGCGTGGTGGTCTGCGATCCGCGCTCGGAGCAAATCGCGGCGTGGCGCGGTCCCGAGGTGGAGCTGGTCAGCCGTTTCCCGGATGATTTCCTGCGCGATGCCGGTGTCGACCGCCACACCGCGATCGTGACGCTGACGCACGATCCGCGCATCGACGACATGGCGCTGATGGAGGCGCTGAACCTCGATGCCTTCTACGTCGGCGCGCTCGGCAGTGAACGCACCTCGGCCAAGCGCCGCGAACGCCTGCGCCAGCTCGACGTTGCCGAGGAGCGCATCGCGCGGTTGCACGCACCGGTAGGGCTGTCGATCGGCAGCAAGCGCCCGATGGAAGTGGCCATCGCGATACTCGCGCAACTGATCGCGCTGCGGCGCGCCGAGCCGCTCTCATGAGCGGTGCCGCGGCGCCTGCGGTGGTCGGCGGGCTGCTTCTGGCCGCTGGCCGCGGCCGACGCTTCGGCAGCGACAAGCGCGCCGCCCTGCTGCCCGACGGCACCACGATGCTCGTGCGTTCGCTGGAATTGCTGCGCGAGTGCTGCGACGAATGCGCACTGGTGATCGGCGAGGACGACGCGGCCGCGCAATTCGCCGCGCGATTCCCGGGCGTGCGCATCCTGCGCTCGCCGCGCAGCCGCGGCGGCATGGGCTTCACGCTGGCCGATGCCATCGCGCAGCTGACGGCCTGGGATGCCTGCCTGGTGAGCCTCGCGGACAAGCCCTTCATCCGCCCGGGCTCGATGCGCCGCGTGCGCGAGCTGCTCGGCGCGCACGATCTGGTGGTGCCCACGCACGGCGGCGCCTGGGGGCATCCGGTCGGCTTCGCGCGCCGCCATTTCCACGCGCTCACGCGTCTCGAGGGCGACATGGGCGCGCGTGCGCTGATCGTCGCGGAGCAGTCGCGTGCCTGTTTCGTCGAGCTCGACGACCCCGGCATCCTCGCCGACGTCGATACGCCGGAGCAGCTGGATTATCTCGCGGATCTCTTCATGTAGACCTTCGTGCGGTGCGGTGCGGCGCGCCGAGCGGCGGGCCCGTACCGCGCGCGGCCGCCGCCTGGCACATCCCTGTGCAGCGGCTACGCGTGTTGCCGAAATCGTTCCAGACGATTTCGGCATCCACATGTCCGCTCACGGTACGGGCCCGCCCCTCGGCGCGCTCGGAGCCGGTGTCACGTCGCCGCGACGCTCAGCGCTCGGGGTCAGCTGGCGGGTTCCAGCAGCGCGATAAACGCCCGCGCCGCGTTAGAGAGCGTGCGGTCGCGGTGGTAGACGTAGCCGAGGCTGCGGCGCAGCTGCACCCCCGGGATCGCGAGCGCCACGAGTTCCTCGGTGCGCATGCTGTCGGGAAGCACTGACCAGCCCAGCCCGATGGCCGCGAGCATGCGCAACGTCTCCAGGTAATTGGTCTCCATGCTGACCTCGAGCCGCACGCCGCTCGCGTCGAAGAGCTGCTGCAGGATCTGTCCGGTATAGGTGCCCGGACCGGGCAGCACCGCCGGGTGCTGCGCCAGTTCCCTGATCGACACGCGTGCGTGCCCGGCGAGCGGGTGGTCGCGCGCCACCATCACCGCGAGCGGATCGGGCCAGACCTCGCGCGCTTGCAGGCGCGGCGCCGAGCCCGCCGGCGCCAGCGTGATCACCGCGAGCTCGATCGTGCCCTGGGCCACGGCGTCGTGCGCTTTCTCCGAGTCCATGAACTCGATCTCCAGGCGCACGTCGGGGTGGCGGCGCGAGAACGCACGCAGCACCGGCGGCAGGCGGTGCAGCCCGATATGGTGGCTGGTGGCGATGGCCAGCGGGCCGCTGACGCTGCCGGAGAGGTCGCGGATCACGCGCTCGGTGTCCTCGATCTCGCGCAGGATGCGCTGCGCGCGCGGCAGCAGGCGCCGCCCGCTCTCGGTCAGCGACACATGGCGACCGATGCGGTCGAACAGGCGCACGCCCAGTTGCTCCTCGAGTGCCGCGATGCGCTTGCTGACCGCCGGCTGCGTCAGGTGCAAGCGCTCGGCGGCGACAGAGAAGGAAGCGGCGTCGGCGACGGCAAGGAAGGCGCTGAGCAGTTGGGTGTCCATGGGAGGCCACCAAGGGATATGCATTCCGATATGGAATGGTATCTATTAAAACAATGAATTTGTGTAATTTCAAGGCGGGATCGTATTATGTTCCGGTCACAGCCATTGAACGGGA
>JAKJFB010000224.1 GCA_022705125.1 Pseudomonadota bacterium | reverse complement strand
CCGGCCGCGATCCCGGCGAGCACCTCGTGCGCCTCCTCGATGAAGATCGCCAGCAGTTCGGCGTCGATCTCCGCGCCCACCGGCGCCGCCCCTGCGGCCATCGGGGCGGCTGCGCTCTCCGCGGCGACCGTGGCGGCGAGTTCGGGGGCGGCGGCAGGCGCCCGCGCATCGGTGCCGACGGGCTCTGTCGCGGCCTGCGGCATTGCGGCAGGTGTCTCGAGTTCTTCGAGGGGGCTGAAGTCGAGATCGGGGAAGTCGAGGCCGAACAGGTTTTCGGGGCTCTCCGGGTGGGCCGCTGCGACCTGCGTCGCCGCGGCGTCCAGGTCTTGTGGAGGCGGCTCCGCGGCCGCGGGCGGCGGCGGCTCGGGCATCTCGACGGGCGCCGCCGCGGCGGCTTCGGTCGCGGGCGTCGGTGCCGGTGCCGCCACAGGTGTGGCGGCGATCGCGGCAGCGGGCGCCGCCGCGTCCTCCCGTGCAGCCGGCCTGCCCTGGAGCCCCAGGCTCGGGTCGAGCAGTTCTTCCAGGCGGGCGCCGCCGCGCGGCATCGCCTCGATGTAGAAGCCGAGCGCGGAGAGGTCGCGCGCGAGGCGTTCGAACTCGGCCTGGCCGGCGCGGCTGTCCTCGCGCGCGAGGCTGGCGATGTGGATCGCGGCGTTGCGCACCAGGGCGAGCGCGTCGGTCTCGCCGAGCATGCTCAGGGCACCGATGATCTGCTGCAGCGGCTGGTGGAGCTGCAGCAGGGGCTCGCGCCTGGCCTGGTTGCGGAAGAAGTCGTCCAGCACCTGTTCGACGTGGGCGAGGCTGGCGAGCATCTCCTTCGCCACCTGCTCGAGCGCGGCGCGCTCCTGCGCCTGGCGGGCATCCGCCGGTGCTGCGACGATCGCGCCCGCGGACAGGGGCTCGCCGCGCTGCAGGGCGAGCAGACGGGCGGCGATCTGTTCCGCGCGCGCGCCGAATCCGGCGGGCGGCGGACGACGGTCGAGCGCGCCTTCGAGGCTCAGCAGCGCGGTGGCGACCTCCATGCCCGAGGTCTCGACGAACTGCAGCGGATCGCGGCGCAGCCAGCGCGCGAAGTCGAGCAGTGCGGCGCACAGGATGCGCACGCCCGGGCGGCCGAGCGCCTCGGCGGGGGCGCTCATCGCCGCGACTGCATCCTCGAAGCGGGGCAGGGCCACCGCGGTGCCGGCGCAGAAGGCTTCCCAATGCGCGCGCGCCTCGCCGAGGCGGGCGGCGAGGGCGTCGAGCAGCGGCGCGATCGGTGTCTCGCCGACCTCCAGCCCCGGCTCCGGGATCTGCGCGTCGAGCTGCCAGCACGCGCGTACCGCACGCTGCTGTTCAGTGCGCACCGGGGCGCGCGCGATCTGGTAGAGGAGTTCGCGCAGCAGACGGTCCGGCACCGAGGGCGTGCCGCTCAGCAGGCGGCGGAACTGGGCGTCGAGCTGGGTGCACAGGCGCTTCACCGCCGGGTCGGGCTGCAGCCCGCCGTGGATCAGGGCGTCGTAGAACGCGAGGCTGGCCCACCACAGACTGCGCGCAGCCGGGCTGCGCTGCTGCGCCTCGACCTCGGCGATCGCGTCGCGCATGACGCGCGCGCCTTCGCCCGCCGCGCCCTTGCGCAGCCACTCCAGCAGACCGCGCTCGAAGCGGCTGCGTGCCGCGCGCAGCTCCCGCGCCTCGCTCCCGGTCGTGTCCGCCGGCGGCGCCGCACGCGCAGGCGGGCGGCGCGAAAGATCGGGATGGAAGAGGTCGGCGGCGCTGGCGTCGTGCTGCCCGCGCGCGGCGGCGAGCTCGAGGTAGCGCGCGGCCAGCCGCAGCGGCTGGTCGGGCGCGCCGTCGGCGAGCTCCTCGAGGTAGTTGCCCACCATCGCCAGCGCGCGCAGGGCGAGCGCGTGGCGCGCGGCGTCGGCCGGGACCTCGCCGCGCGCCATCGCCCCGAGCAGCTGCTCGAGGGCGTCGGTGAACAGCGTCAGGCCGTCGAGGCCGACGATGTCGAGGGCGCCGCGCACCTGATGCAGGTGCGATTGCGCGAACTGCAGGCCGGCGGCTTCGCTGCCTGCGCAGCCGCGCTCGAGGATTTCGCGCGCGCGCCCCAGCGCGGCGTCGATCTCGCCCTTCACCCAGGTCAGCGGTCCCAGGTCCGGCTCGGTGGCGTGTGTCATGCTGTTCTTCCGGGCGACAGCCAGCGTGGTCAGACCTTGAAGCCCGAGACCGAGCCCTTCAGCTCCACCGCCAGCTCGGCGAGCTGGTCGATCGACACGGCGGTCTGGCGGGTGCCGAGCGAGGTCTGTTCGGTGACGGCGAGAATGTCCTTCATCGCCGCGGCGACGCGGCCGGCGGTCGCGGCCTGTTCCTGCACGTCGGCCGAGATGCGCTCGATCAGGCTGGCGGTTTCGGTGGAGACCTGGTCGATCTCGGCGAGCGCCTGGCCGGCGGCGTCGGAGAGCTGCGCGCCCTCGACCACGTTGCGGGTGGCGCTCTCCATCGCACCCACCGCGTCCTGGGTGTCGGTCTGGATGGTCTTGACGATCGCGGCGATCTGCTTGGTCGCCTCGGCCGAGCGTTCGGCGAGGCGCTGCACTTCCTCGGCGACGACGGTGAAGCCGCGCCCGGCCTCGCCGGCGGTGGCGGCCTGGATGGCGGCGTTGAGCGCGAGCACGTTGGTCTGCTCGGTGATGTCGGAGATGAGCTCGACGATCTCGCCGATCTCCTGCGAGGATTCGCCGAGGCGCTTGATGCGCTTGGCGGTCTCCTGGATCTGGCTGCGGATGTCGTTCATGCCGCGGATGCTGTTCTGCACCGCGTCCGCGCCCTTGCGCGCGGACTCCAGCGAGCGCCGCGCCACCTGGGCGGACTGCAGCGCGCGCGCGGAGGAGTCGGTCATCGACTGCGCCATGCGCTCGGCGGTGGCGCCGGCTTCCTCGATCTCCTGCGACTGGCGGTCGGTGGCGGCGAGCAGCTCGGTCGAGGTACGGCGCGCCGACTCGGTGGCCGAGGTCACCCGCGTGGCGGCGTCGTTGATTCGGCGTACCAGCACCGAGAGCTCCTCGATGGTGTAGTTCACCGAGTCGGCGATCGCGCCGGTGATGTCCTCGGTGACCGTGGCGCGCACCGTGAGGTCGCCGTCGGCGAGGTCGCCCATCTCGTTCATCAGGCGCAGGATGGCCTGCTGGGTGAGGTTGCGCTCGTCCTCGGCCTGGCGGCGCTCGGCCTCCGAGGCGAGGCGGCGCGCCGCGGCGTCGGCGGCGTAGGCGCGCGCCATCTGCGCCAGCACGAACACGGCGAGCAGGGCGGCGAGCGCCGCGCCCGCATGCAGCGGACCGAAGCCGCCGGTGCGCCCGGCGAGCGCCGTGCCGAGGGCCGTGCTCGCGGCGAGCAGGGCGGGGGTGTTCGCCGCGAGGCCGGCGCTCGCGGCGTTCGCCTGCTGCAGCGCGCCCGCGTCGGCGCCGATGCGCTCGATCGCCTGGAGGATCGGTGCCGCGGCGGACCCGAGCGCGCGCAGGCTCTCGTCGAGGACGCTGCCGTTGCTCGGGCGTTCGAGTTCGGCCAGGCGCTGACGCAGCTGCTCGGCCTCGCCGGCGAGCACCTTGGCCGCCGCCGCCGGGTCTGCATCCGCGGAGAAAAGGGTGTTTGCCTGCAGGGTGGCGCGCTGGGCATGGAGCAGGAGGGCGTGGGCCGCACGCAGCGCAGAAGCGTCTCCGTTCATCGCCGCCACACGGCGACCGAACTGGTCGGCCGCGTCGGCGAGGGCGCCGCTGGCCGCGTTGATCGCGCGCACGGCAGCGCTGGTGCCGGCGAGCGGCGCGCCTTGGGCGGCAAGGCGCGCCGCCAGCGTGGCGTTCTTCTGCCACTCGGCGTCGAGGTCCTGCAGCAGGGGCCGCATGCTCGCGGGCAGCGGCGGCAGCGTGGCGCCGGCATGGCTGCCGCCCTGGCCGAGGGTCTGCAGCAAGCCGGCGAAGCGTGCCCGGGTCTGCTCGAGATCGGCGACCGCGCCGGGCTCGCCGAGGCGGGCGAGGCGGGCCGCCCTGGCCATCTGTCCGGGCAGCACCTGCAGTTCGCTCGCCGCGCCGAGCTGGAGCGCGGACAGGCTCGCATCCCGCGCCTGGTATGCGAGCAGTCCGGCGCTGATCGCCGTGCAGGCGACGAAGAGTCCGCCGAGCATGCCGAGGCGGCCGCCGGATCGAGCGGGGGGAGACGGAGTCTTGTTGGCGACCGTCTGCTCCGGCGCGGAGGTCTCGATGATCGTCTGGGCCTCGGTGCCGGCGCCGGGGGCCGGGGCTTTCTTGCCGAACGGGTTCAATGCCATGGTCGATGCTCGATTTTTCGGTCGGGTTCTTGCGGGGTGGATGCGTACGTCATTCCAGCCCGGCGTCGAGGAAGGCGGGTTGGGCGAGCAGGCGGGCGGGGTCGAGCTGCAGCCACGCGCGGCCCTGCATGTCGCGCAGGCGGCGTGCCACCCAGGGCGGGGCATCGCCGCCCGGGGCGGGCTCGAAGTCCTCGTGGCTGCGCAGGCCGCTCGAGGACGACACCAGCAGCGCGCTGTGGATGCCGTGGCGCGCACCGATCAGCAGCAGGCGCGCCCGCCCGCCGGCGCTGATCGGCGGCTGGCCGTTGAAGGCGGCGAAGTCGACCACGCCGTACAGGCTGCCGCGCACGTTGGCGAGGCCGCGGAACCAGGGGCGGGTGAGCGGCACCGCGGACAAGGGCGGCGGGGGCAGGATCTCGCCGGCCTCGGCGAGCTCGATCAACCAGTTGTCGCTGCCGCACTGGAAGCCGAGCAGGCCGCGGCGCTCGGCGCCGGCGGCCTCGGCGAGGCGACGGGCGAGGCGTTCCTGGAATTCGCGCAGGCTGCTGCGGGCCATCGAGCTCAGCCCATCGCCCGGATGCGGGCGAGCAGTTCGTCGTGGTCGACCGGCTTGACCAGGTAGTCGAGCGCGCCCTGGCGCATGCCCCAGATCTTGTCGGTCTCCTGGCCCTTGCTGGTGCACATGATGATCGGGATGTCGCGAGTATCGTCATCGCGCGAGATCGTGCGTGTGGCCTGGTAGCCGTTCATGCCCGGCATCACCACGTCCATCAGGATGAGGTCGGGGTGGTCGCTGCGGCTGCGTGCGATGGCCTGCTCGCCGTTCTCGGCGGTCAGCACCTGGTAGCCGTTGCGGCCCAGCACCTCCTGGAGGGCGAGGCGTTCGACGGGAGAGTCGTCGACAACGAGAATCTTGCGGATCGGCATCGGTCG
>JAKJFB010000223.1 GCA_022705125.1 Pseudomonadota bacterium | reverse complement strand
CGCTGGGGCCGGGGGCGGCGTCGAAGGTGCTCCAGCCGTAGGGGCGGCCGGTGGGCGGGAGGCCGTCGCGCAGTTCGGTGTGCTCGTGCAGGTGGGCCTTGGCGATGAAGTGGGCGCTGAGCGGTGCGGTCATGAACAGGAAGGCGGTGATCAGCACCTCGTGGATGGACAGCGTGCCCTCCAGCCCGGCGAAGAACACCATGGACGCGGCGAGCGCGCCGCCCACGCCGAGCGTGGTCGCCTTGGTGGGCGCGTGCAGGCGGGTGAGCAGGTCGGGCAGCTTGACCATGCCGATGGAGCCGATGAGCAGGAAGCTGCCGCCGGCGACGATCAGCAGCGAGACGAGGAGTTCGAGCACGAAGGTCATGAGGGGTCTCCGCTCACTCGATGACGTCGCCGCGCAGGATGAAGCGGCAGTAGGCGACGGTGGAGATGAAGCCGAACATCGCGAACAGCAGCGCGGCCTCGAAGAAGTGGGTGGCGCGCTGCTGGATGCCGGCGAGCACGATCAGCGCGATGATGTTGATGACCATGGTGTCGACCGCGAGCACGCGGTCCATGAGCGCGGGGCCGCGCAGCAGCCGCCACAGGTTGAGCAGCAGCGCGAGCGAGGCGGTGGCGAAGCCGAACTGCAGGGCGTATTCGATCATGGGAAGATCTCCTGGAGGCGGTCCTCGTAGCGTTCCTTCATCTGGCGCACGGCCTCCTCGGCGTCGGGCGCGTCGAGGCAGTGCACGAGCAGGCTGCGGCCGTCGGCGGAGAGGTCGCAGGACACCGTTCCGGGCGTCATCGTGATGGTGCCGGCGAGCACGGTGATGGCCTCGGGCGAGCGCAGCTCGAGCGGCACCACCACCCAGCGCGTGGCCAGGCTGCCCACCGGCCGGAACAGGATCAGGCGGGTGACCTGCAGGTTGGCGACCACCACGTCCCAGGCCACCACGCCGAGGTAGGCGAAGGCCTTGGTCCAGGACTTGACCGGCGGGCGCTCGGGCCAGAAGTTGCTCGTCACCCGCGTGATCACCACCGCGAGCACCACGCCCACCACCAGCCCGCCGAAGCTGAAACTGTTGAGCAGCAGCATCCACAGCAGCACCAGCACCGCGCTCATGAGCGGATGCGGCAGCCAGCGTTCGGTGAAGCTGCGCGGGTCGAGCTTGTCGTGCTTCGCGCCCATCAGCGCACCCCCTGTGCGGTGCCGAGCACCGCGTCGATGTAGCCGGCCGGGGCGTAGAGCTGCGCCGCGACGAGCTCCAGCCAGGCGTGCACCGGGCCGGCGAACGCGGTGAGCAGCACCAGGCAGGCCAGCAGCCCGCCCACGGCGACGAAGGACAGCGCGCCGTCCGGGCGATAGGCGGACGCGGGCGCGGCGGGCAGCGCGTGCGCCTTCCAGAACACGAAGCTGCCGGCGCGCGCGAAGCCGACGATGGCGATCAGCGAGGTCGTCAGGATCAGCGCCCAGAACCAGGCCGCGTGCGCCGAGGCGCGCACGCCGTCGAGCACCAGCAGCTTGCCGATGAAGCCGGACAGCGGCGGCATGCCGGTCATGGCGATGGCGGCGACGAAGAACAGGCCGCCGACCAGCCCGCCCTGGGCGATGCGCGGCGCCGCGGCGAAGCGGTCGCGCTGCGCGCCGCGGCGCTCGGCGACGAGGTCGGCGACGAGGAAGAGCGCGCCGGCGGCGAGCGTGGAGTGGATGAGGTAGTACAGCGCGGCGCTGGTCGCCTGCGGAGTGAACACCGCCACGGTGGCGAGCAGCATGCCCATCGAGCCGATCACCGCGAAGCTGGCCATCTGGCCGAGGCTGCGCGCGGCGAGCACGCCGGTCATGCCCAGCACCAGGGTGAGCAGCCCGGCCGGCAGCAGCCAGGGCGCGGCGAGCCAGGCCGCGGCCCCGGCGTCGGCGCCGAAGGCGAGCACGTACAGGCGCAGGATGGAATAGGCGCCCACCTTGGTCATGATCGCGAACAGCGCCGCCACCGGACCGGGCGCGTTGGCGTAGGTGCCGGGAAGCCAGAAGTGCAGCGGCACGAGCGCGGCCTTGACCGCGAACACCAGCAGCAGCAGCACCGCGCCGGTCTGCAGCAGCGCCTGGTCGGCCGCCGGCACCTGCGGGACGATGCGCGCGAGGTCGGCCATGTTGAGGGTGCCGGTGACGTTGTAGATCATGCCGACCGCGATCAGGAACACCGAGGAGCCGACCAGGTTGGTGACCACGTACTGCACGCCCGCCTTCACCCGCAGCCCGCCGCCGCCATGCACCATGAGGCCGTAGGAGGCGATCAGCAGGATCTCGAAGAACACGAAGAGGTTGAAGAAGTCGCCGGTGAGGAAGGCGCCGTTGATGCCCATCAGCTCGAACTGGAAGAGCGGGTGGAAGTGCTTGCCGCGCTGGTCCCAGCCGCCGATCGCGTACAGCAGCACGCCGAGGCCGAGGATGGCATTGAGCACCAGCATCAGCGCCGCCAGGCGGTCGAGCGCGAGCACGATGCCGAAGGGCGCGGGCCAGGCGCCGAGCGCGTAGCTGCGCACCTGGCCGTCGCTGGCGAGCACCAGCAGCGCGACGGCGATGGCGAGCAGCAGCACGGTGGAGGCCACCGCGAAGGTGCGCGCGAGCACGCCGTCGTGGCGCGCGGCCAGCACCAGCAGCGCGCCGACCACGGCCGGCAGCAGGATGGGGAGGATCAACAGGTGGTTCATGCGCGCTCCCCGCGACCGCTGCGCGCCGTCGCCGGCGCCGGCTTGCGGGCGCGCAGCTTCCAGTCGTCCTCGGCGGCCTCGGGCGAGGCGTCGCCGGGCAGGTCGACGTGGTCGTTGCCGGTCTCGAGGTAGGCGCGCAGCGCCATCACCACCACCACCGCGGTCATGCCGAAGGAGATCACGATCGCGGTGAGCACCAGCGCCTGCGGCAGCGGGTCGATGTAGCCCGTGGCGGCGGCGGAGATCACCGGCGGCTGGCCGATCGCCAGGCGGCCGGTGGCGAACAGGAACAGGTTGGTGGCGTAGGTGAGCAGCGACAGGCCGATCACCACCGGGAAGGTGCGCGCGCGCAGCACCATGTAGATGCCGGCCGCGGTCATCACGCCGATGGCGCTGGCGACGAGGAATTCCATCAGCCCTGCTCCTTGCCCGAGGCGGCGCGCGGATCCACGTCCATCGCGCCGGTGTTGATGGTGTAGGGGCTGGTCCAGCGCCCCATGCGCGAGAGGTTGGCGAGCGCCAGCATGACCGCGCCGACCACGGTGAGGAAGACCCCGGTGTCGAAGGCCATCGCGCTGGCGAGCTCGAACTCGCCCACCAGCGGCAGGTGGAAGTGGCCGAAGGTGGAGGTGAGGAAGGGCTGGTCGAGCACCATCGCGCCGATGCCGGTGGCGGCGGCCACCAGCACGCCGAGGCCGATCATGGCGTGGTAGTTGACCTTGACCCGATGCGCCGCCCAGCCGAAGCCGCTCGCCATGTACTGCATGATCAGCGCGATCGACACCACGAGCGCGGCGATGAAGCCGCCGCCCGGCTGGTTGTGGCCGCGCAGGAAGATGTAGGCGCCGACCAGCATCGCCAGCGGCAGCATGACCCGGGTGGCCACCACCATGATCATCGGGTGGCGGTCGGCCGACTGCGGACGGTCGGGGGACCACGCGCCCAGACGACGGCCGGTGCGGCCGAAGAGCGCGCCGTCGAGCAGGGCGTAGATCGCCAGCGCGGCGATGCCGAGCACGGTGATCTCGCCGAAGGTGTCGAAGCCGCGGAAGTCGACCAGGATCACGTTGACCACGTTGGTGCCGCCGCCGCCCGAGACCGAGTTGTCGAGGTAGTAGCTCGACAGCGAGCTGCCGTCGCGGGTGAGCATCGCCCAGCTCGCCCCGGCCATGCCGATGCCGGCCACGATGGCGAGCACGCCGTCGCGCAGGTGGCGCAGCGGATCGGCGCGCACCGAGGAGCTCTGCGGACCTTCCTTGGGCAGGAAGTAGAGCGCGAGCAGGATCAGGATGACGGTGGCGACCTCGACCGAGATCTGCGTCAGCGCGAGGTCGGGCGCGGACAGGTAGATGAAGGCCAGGCACACGATCAGCCCCACCGTGCCCACCACCAGCACCGACAGCACGCGGCGGCGGAACAGCATCACGGTGAGCGCGCAGCCACCCACCAGCAGCACCCAGGCGGCGATCGCGGCCGGGTGCGCCGGCAGCAGCGCGCGCGTGCCCGCGGCGTGGGGCGCGGCGAGGAAGGCGGCGAAGCCGGCGAGCGTGAAGGCGGTAAGCGCGAAGGCGAGATAGCGCTGCAGCGAGCCGTTGTGCAGGCCGTGGGTGATGCCGCGGGCGAGCGCGGCCGCGCCCTCGATGAAGGCGTCGAACATCGCCTTGGCCTCGGGGTGCGGCCCCGCCTGCCAGAGCGCGCGCACGCGCCGGTAGGCGACGAGCGCGCCCAGGCCGACCGCGACCGCGATCGCCGACAGGCCGAGCGCCGGGGTGAAGCCGTGCCAGAGCGCGAGGTGGTAGTCCATCACCGCCCCGCCGGTGACGGCGCGCGCCACCACCGCCACCAGCGGCCCCGCCACGCTGTCGGGGAAGAGCCCGATCGCCACCACCAGCACCACCAGCAGCGCCGGCGGCAGCCACATGCCGGCGGGCGGGTCGTGCGGCGTGTGCGGATCGTCGTCGCGGCGCGCGCCGAAGAAGACGTGCACGATGTAGCGGAACGAGTAGGCCACCGAGAAGCACGCCGCCAGCGTGGCCAGCGCGGCGACGATCCAGCCGTTGCCCAGCCAGCGCGTGTCGACCGCCTCGTGCAGCATCATCTCCTTCGAGAGGAAGCCGTTGAGCGGCGGCAGTCCGGCCATCGAGGCGCCCGCCACCATCGCCATGGTGGCGGTGATCGGCATCAGCTGCAGCAGACCGCCGAGACGGCGGATGTCGCGCGTGCCGGCCTCGTGGTCTACGATGCCGGCGTTCATGAACAGCGCGGCCTTGAAGGTGGCGTGGTTGAGGATGTGGAACACGGCGGCCACCGCCGCGAGCGGCGTGCCGAAGCCGAGCAGCATGGTCACCAGGCCGAGGTGGCTGACGGTGGAGTAGGCCAGCAGGCCCTTGAGGTCGTCCTTGAACAGCGCGATGCCGGCCGCCACCAGCATGGTCACCAGGCCGGTGGTGGCGACGAGGTAGAACCACTCGGTCGTCCCGGCGAGCACCGGCCACATGCGCGCCATCAGGAAGAGGCCCGCCTTCACCATGGTCGCCGAGTGCAGG
>JAKJFB010000222.1:2587-5329 GCA_022705125.1 Pseudomonadota bacterium | reverse complement strand
GCGCAAGGCGGATTTCCGCAACACCGTGCTGATCATGACCACCAACGCCGGCGCCGAGATGCTGAGCCGCCGCTCGATCGGCTTCACCGAGCAGGACAACAGCACCGACGGGCTAGAGGCCGTGAAGAAGGTGTTCACGCCGGAATTCCGCAACCGCCTGGACGGCATCATCCAGTTCGGTGCGCTCAGCCCCGAGGTGGTGCGCTCGGTGGTGCGCAAGTTCCTTGCCGAGCTCGAGGCGCAGGTGGCCGAGCGCAAGGTGCGCATCGAGATCGACGAGGCGGCGCAGGACTGGCTGGTCGCCAAGGGTTACGACGAGAAAATGGGCGCGCGGCCGATGGCGCGCGTGATCCAGGAGTACATCAAGAAGCCGCTCGCCGAGATCCTGCTGTTCGGCGAGCTCGAGCACCGCCCCGGCGTCGTGCATGTCACCGTGGAAGGGGACGCACTGGCGCTGCGGGTGGAGCCCTTGCACTGAGCGCTCGTGGGTCCGGATAAATCCGGACCCACGGCTTGCGGCGAGACTCAGCGCTCGCGGAAGGTGATACGGCCCTTGGTGAGGTCGTAGGGGGTCAGTTCGACCTTGACCTTGTCGCCGGTGAGGATGCGGATGTAGTGCTTGCGCATCTTGCCGCTGATGTGCGCAGTGACGATGTGCCCGTTCTCGAGGCGCACCCGGAACGTCGTATTCGGCAGGGTGTCGACCACCTCGCCTTCCATTTCCAACACGTCTTCTTTCGCCATCCAGAGCCACTCGAGTAAAAAATGAGCCGCGGCATTCTGCCTGATCGGGAGGGTGGAAGCAAAGCGCCTGGTGGCCCGGGATGGCGCGGCAGCATACTTTTGCCCAAATCGGTGCCGCGGCGGGCCGCGTGATTCAGTCGACGCGTACCCAGTGGCCGTTGGCGAGCAGCTCGATGGGGCGGAACCGCGTCTTGTAGTTCATCTTGCGGCAGTTGCGGATCCAGTAGCCGAGATACACCGCCGGCAGGGCGAGTGCGCGCGCGCGCTCGATCTGCCACAGGATCACGAAGCTGCCGAGGCTGCGTTTCTCCTCGGCGGGTTCATAGTAGGTGTAGATGGCGGACAGCCCGTTCTCCAGCCGGTCCATCACAGCGACCGCGAGCAGCCTTCCCGCGGCGCGGAACTCGACGAAGCTGGTGCTGCCCCATTCGCGCGTGAGAAAGGAGTCGTACTGCTCGCGATCCGGCGGGTACATGTCGCCGTCGCGATGGCGCTGCTCGATGTAGCGGCTGTAGAGCGCGAAATGCGCATCGCTGTTGATGGATTCCACGACCCGGGCCTCGAGGTCGGCGTTGCGCGCTAGGATGCGTCGCTGGCTGCGGTTGGGGGCGAATGCCTCCACCGGCACGCGTGCCGGCACGCAGGCGTTGCATGCGGCGCAATGCGGGCGGTAGAGGTGCGGGCCGCTGCGGCGAAAACCGATGTACGAGAGCTGGCTGTAGATGCGCGCATCGATCGGCGTGCTCGGATCGACGAACAGCGTCGTCGCCTGCTCGCCCGCCAGGTAGCTGCAGTTGTGCGGATACGTGGCGAAGACGCGCACGTTCGCCAGCAGGGTTACGGAGTTACCCATGCCTCCTCGCCATCACTCCAGTCCAGGTGCCAGGGCCCGGGGCGGCCCGGCAGGTCGACGTTGGCGTCTAATATATCGCGAAATCGCGCGCGCGAAATGGTCTGCGCGCCGAGGCGGCGCATGTGCGCCGTATCCTGCTGGCAATCGATCAGCGCGAAGCCCCACGCGCGCAGCTGCCGCACGAGGTGCGCCAGTGCGACCTTCGAGGCATCGTCGGCACGGCTGAACATCGATTCGCCGAAGAACACGCGCCCGAGCGCGATCCCGTAAAGTCCGCCGACCAGCTCACCGTCGCGCCAGGTCTCGATCGAGTGCGCATGGCCGAGGCGGTGCAGTTCGCAGTAGGCCGCGCGCATGCCGGCACCGATCCAGGTGCCGGCGGTGCGCGCGCGCGGCGCGGCGCAGGCGCCGATCACCGCGGCGAAGCAGCGGTCGGCGCTCACCGTGTAGAGACGCCGGCGCAGCGTGCGACGCAGGCTCGCTCCGAGATGCAGCTCGCCGGGAAACAGCACCGCGCGCGGGTCCGGCGACCACCACAGGATGGGCTCGGGCTCCTCGTACCACGGGAAGATACCGCGGCGGTAGGCGGCGATGAGGCGCGCGGGGCTGAGGTCACCGCCCGCCGCGAGCAGGCCGCTGCCCCGTCGCGCGAGCATGTTTATGAGTTGCTCGGTGGCCTTCATCGAGGCGCTGCCGTCCCCGGCCCCCTGGGCTGCCCGGTAGCAGGCGATGGCGCGATCATGGTCGCCGAATTCCGCCCACAGCTGCCCGAAGGCCTCCTGGATGTCGCCATGCCCCGACCATCCGCGCCGCTCGCACAGCCTCGCGAGCGCGTCGATGCGCTCCTCGCGACGCTTGCGGTCGTCGGCGGATTCCATGGCCTGGTAGCGACTCTGCTGGGTCAGGCGCTCCAGTTCGGCGATCACCTCCCGCGGTGCGACGAAGTCGTAGCGTGCGGCATGGCGGCGGCGCTCGTGGCTGCTTGGCGGCCGCCGCAGCAGCAGGCTGGGGTCGCCGTAGCATTGGTAGGCGCCCCAGGTGTTGACGCCGGGATGGGCGCTCCAGGTGGCCACGCGCGCACGGTGCACGGCGTCGCCGAAGGTGGCGCCGGCCAGCATGCGCTCGTAGAAGGCCTGCGCGAAGGT
>JAKJFB010000222.1:0-2577 GCA_022705125.1 Pseudomonadota bacterium | reverse complement strand
GGCGAGCACCGCCTCGCCGAAGGTCTCGCCGGCAAGGAAGGCTTCGTAGAAGGTGCTGGCGAACAGCTTCGCCGCGTCGTCCAGTACCCGCCATCCGGCGGCGATGACGCCACGGACGCCCATCTCGATCAACTGGGTCGCGAGGTTGGCGGCGAGCATCGGATTGCCGGGCCGGTTCTCGCCGAGCATCGCGCGCTCGGCCTCGATGCGACCGAGGGAGCAGCAGTTGATGAACACGAAATCGGGTACCACCCGCATCTGCTCGATGTGCGCGGTGGTGAGCACGCTGTTCTCGCCGATCAGCATGCCGGTCGCAGTGATGGCCTCGTCGGCCGGCTTGGCGCTGTGGTCGGCATCGATCGTCGGCAGGGTTTCACGATAGATGCCATGGCCCGACAGGTGCAGGATGCGCCAGTCGCGCTGGTAGAGCGCGATCTGGATCTGCTCGGCACTGCCACCGAGCAGCGCGGGCGGCGTGTCGAAGCCGCCGTCCTTGAGCAGCTGGGCCACCTCGGCGGCTTCTTCGCGCGCACCGGCCAGCTGCGGAAAGTAGTCGCCCAGACGCCCGAGGTCGGGATCGCCCACGACCAGCGCGTGAAAGCCGTCCGCGCGCTGGATGCGTTGGCGGAAGCGGCCCGTGGAGAGTTGGCGTACGAGGCCGCTGCGCACCGACAGCGGGGCGCCGCCGCGATCGCTGCGGTCGTCTTCCATGCGATCGCGCAGCAACTCCCAGGGAATGCCGGCGACGGCCGAATCGATGATGAGCTGGGCGCGGCGGCGGTCCGGTGCCTGGTCCTTCAGCCAGTTGGGCAGAAGCAGTTCGAACAGGGTGCGGCCGACTTCCTCGTTGTCGCTTTCCGTGTCGATCAGCTGGCGGGTGAAGCGCTCGATGCTGCCGAGCGCAATGCCGTTGTAGAGCTGCTCGGTCCGCGCAAGGTCGCCATGGACATTGAACAGCAGCTGGGTGCCGCTGCCGTCGGCGATCCTGACGGCGCTGATCGCGATCCGGGTCCATGCATCTTCGCCGAGCTCGGCGTAGGCACGCTGGCGCCCGCCCTCGTTCTTCGCCAGCGTGTCCTCGATGCAGAAATGCCTGCGCAGCTCGCCGTCGAGCGTCACCGCGTCGCGTGCCGCGTTGAGCGCCTGGATCGCACGGTCCTCCAGCAGCTCGACGAAATCCAGCTGCGTCAACTCGATGCGGTCGTCGAGCTTCGCGTCGGCGAGGCGTTCGCGCGCCTTGCGATGGCCGCGCAGGATGGCGGTGACCGAATCGCGCAGGCTCAGCTCGCCGATCGCCGCACCGATCAACAGCGCACACACCGGCAACTGCAGCGGTTTGCCGGCGGTGGCGGCCTGCCGGTCGTGTGTGCGCTTGCGCTCCTCGTGCCGCGTGATCGCATAGGCGACCAGCGCGCGCGCCACGCCGTCGCACAGGCTTCCCGGCGAGAGCTCGCCGACGCGGCCGATGCCGATGACGATGGCGCCGGCGGCGAAGCGCTCCTCGGGCTGGGGTGGGAAGAGGGCATAGCTGCCCAGCGGGCCCGCATAGATGCCGGCATCCAGGCGGTTCTGCATGCGACCGTTGAGGGCGCGGTCGAGGATGTATTCCGCCTGCTCGAGATTGTTGGTGCCCTGTATGTGGCCGACCAGAACCGGTGCGTCGACGAAGATCAGGTCGCCGTGAATGACCCGGACCCGCGTCCGCATCTCCTCCTCGCGCTCGGTGCGGGGGGCGCGGAGCGTGGCGCCGGTCGCCGCGGCCAGCAGGTCGGAGCGCGTCGGGTAGTGTGAAAGCATGGCCGGGCTGACGGGGGCATATTCCCCGGGGGCTTCGACGGCGCCGCGGGCCTGGATGGGGACGGGCTTGCGCGTCAGCGCGGAGCGCCCGGTCTCGCCCTTCTCCAGCAGCTCCTGCAATGCCGGGAAGGCCGGCGTGTGCGCCGGCATGTCGCCATGCACCGCGTTCATGTAGTAGAGCCGTCCGCCTTCCCGGCACTTCGCGGGGATTCCGCTTGCCCAGGTGACGCGGCCATCGCCGTCGGCCGTCTTGAGCAGGCGGAACCGTCCGTCCTCGGCGATCTCGGCGAGGCGGGGCGTTTCCTTCGCCGTGCCGGCGACATAGATCAGGCGCTCGTCGTCGATCAGGGGATCGCCTGCGAGCAGCGTCCGCCACAGTTCTCCGGACTGGGTGAGCGCAGCCTCCGGCGGAACGGGCCAGCGTTGGCCGTCGGCGGTGCAGTAGCGCTGCCAGGTCGCGGGCAGGCGGATCTCCTCGCCGTTTTCATCGGCGGCGTTCGGCAGCAGCTCGAGCACACCGGGGAAGTGCTGGGCGATCTCGAGAAGCTCGCGCTCGGAGTTGTGCAGGTCGAGCATCGCCAGCTTGGCGAAGAACTCGTCGCGCTTGGTCAGCAGCAGCGTCACCGCGTGCGAGCCCTGGTTGGGCGTGCCGAGCATGATGACGCGCGCCTCGGGGCGCGGCTGTTCCTTCCAGCGCTTCCAGAGCCCGCGGTCCTGGGCGAAGGCGGCGCGGATCAGCACGCCGCCCATCGAATGGACGATCGCGTGCACCGGCAGCTT
>JAKJFB010000221.1 GCA_022705125.1 Pseudomonadota bacterium | reverse complement strand
GACCGCCAGTTCTGCGACGCGGGTAACCAGTACCGCAGCGCGATCTTCCCTGCCACGGACGAGGAACGGCGTGCCGCCGAGGCCAGCCGCGACGCGCTCCTCGCCTCGGGCCGGTTCGCGCAAGTGCTCACCACGATCGAGCCGGCCGCGGCATTCCACCCGGCCGAGGATTACCACCAGGATTACTATCGCAAGAACCCGCTGCGCTACGCGTATTACCGGCGCAGCTGCGGGCGCGATGCGCGGGTCGAGGAGCTCTGGGGCAGCGCGCGCTGAGGCGCGATGCCGTCCGGCTGTACAGGAAAGCTGTATACCTATACAGTTACCGGGTGTGATCCCGCCACCAGGAGGCGCACCCGATGCAAACCCCTTACGCACCCCTGAAGGGACGCGCGGCGCTGGGCAACCCGGCGGGGCGCTTCGAGCGCCAGGTTCGCGAGCGCTGCGACGATGGCTGGGCGCAGCCCGGGGAAGACGCGCCGCGCGTCTTGCAGGAAGTGCTGCCCGAGCAGGCGCGCACGATCATCGCGCGCAACAGCTCGCCCGACGTGCCCTTCAGCCAGTCGGTCAATCCCTATCGCGGCTGCGAGCACGGCTGCATCTACTGCTACGCGCGGCCCAGCCATGCCTACATCGACCTGTCGCCGGGGCTGGATTTCGAGCGCCGGCTGCGCTTCAAGGCCAACGCCGCCGAGGTGCTGGAGCGCGAGCTCGGCAATCCGCGTTACGTCTGCGAGCCCATCACGCTGGGAGCCAACACCGATCCCTATCAGCCCGTGGAGGCCGGGCTCGGCATCACGCGGCGCCTGCTCGAGGTCTGCGAGCGCCACGGGCAGCCGGTATCGATCATCACCAAGTCCGCGCTGGTGCTGCGCGACACTGACCTGCTGGCGCGCATGGCCGCGCGCGGCCTGTGCCAGGTGATGCTCAGCGTGACCACGCTGGACGATGCGCTGAAACGCCGGCTCGAGCCGCGCACGGCCTCGGGTGCGGCGCGCTTGCGCGCGGTGCGCGCGCTCGCCGACGCGGGCGTGCCGGTCGGGGTGCTGGTTGCGCCGGTGATCCCGATGATCAACGACGCCGAGCTGGAGGCGATACTCGCCGCGAGCGCCGACGCAGGCGCGCGCAAGGCCGCGTGGATCCTGCTGCGTCTGCCGTGGGAGGTGCGCGAGCTGTTCCGCGAGTGGCTGCAATGCCATTACCCCGAGCGTGCCGGGCACGTGATGAGCCTGATCCGCCAGAGCCGCGAGGGGCGCGAGAACGATCCGCGCTTTGGTTCGCGCATGCGCGGTTCGGGACCGTATGCCGACCTGATCGCGCGCCGCTTCACGGTGGCTGCGCGTTGTTGCGGCCTGGCCGGCGAGGGCTGGCCGGCGCTCGACTGCACGCAGTTCACCGGCGCGCCGCGGCCGGCGCGTCAGCTTCAGCTCTGGTGAGAGCCTGAGTATGTTTCGCTGCCTGCTGCGCACGCTGAAGTGTTCTCAGGCCCTGAGTCCTTGCGCTATGCTCGGCCCCGGACTGAGCCGCAACAACACCGACAATGAAACTCAGTATCCGTTCGATCGCGCTGCTGATGATCCTGGTCCCGATGCTGCTGCCGGCGCTGGGCCTGAGCGCGTGGCTCACCAGCCTGCGCGTGAGCGATGCCCGCGCCGAGCTGGAGTCGCGCGGGGAGCGCGAGTCGCGCTACCTCGCCCACGCCAGCGAGCTCGCGCTGCTGGTCGCCGACAGCGAGACGCTGCAGCGCCTGGCGGCGAGCAACCTCAAGGGCGCGGGCGCGGCGGTTGCCACGTTGTTCCTCGATGCCGAGGGGGCCGTGCTGGCGGCCGCCGGCGCGGCGTCGGAAGTCGACATGGCCCGGCAATGCTGGCGTGATGCCGCCGGTTGCGCGGGGAGCGAACAACGCCACGTGTTCCAGCGCGAGGTGCGCGCGCACATGCGCGCAGCGCGCGACGAGGCCGTGGCGTTCAGCGCCGTGGATGCCGCCGCCGAGCCCGAGCTGATCGGCCGGGTGCTGTTGTCCTTCGATCCGCACGGGCTGGCAGCGATCCAGCGCGCGATGCTGCTGAACAGCACGGTGATCACACTGGGCGCGCTGCTGGTGGCCTGGGCACTGGCGCACGTGGTATCGCGCCGGCTCACGGTGCCCATGCACCGCCTGTCGCTGGTGGTGGCGCGCATCCGCGCCGGCGAGCTCGGGGCGCGCACGCAGCCCACGGGAAGCGGCGAGATGCGCGAGCTCGAGGACGGCGTCAACGCGATGGCCGACTGGGTGGAGGCGGCCAACCGCCGAGCTCTCGCGCACGCTGAACGAGCGCGAGCAGCGCAACCGCGAGCTCGACCAGGCGCTGGAGCGCGCCGAGGCGGCCGGGCGCGCCAAGAGCATGTTTCTCGCGCGCATGAGCCACGAGCTGCGCACACCGCTGACCACCGTGACTGGATTCGCGCGCATGATGCAGCAGGCCGAGAGCCCCGAGCAGCGCGCCGAGCTGTTTCGCCACGTCGAGCAGGGCTCGCGCACCCTGCAGGCACTGGTCGACGACATCCTGATCGTCGAGACGATCGACAACGACTCGCTGCGTCTGGAGCGGCGCGAATTCGACCTCGAGTCCTGCATCGAGGACACGGTGATGATGCAGGCGCCGGCCGCGCACGCCAGGGCGCTCGCGCTGGTCTGCCACGTCGAGCCGGGGCTGCCGCAGCGCGTGATCGGCGATTCGCTGCGCATCGCGCAGGTGCTCGGCAACCTCATCAGCAATGCCATCAAGTTCACCGAGGTCGGGCACGTGACGGTGCGCGCCAGCGCCGATGTCCCGGCGGCCGGCGACGCGCGCCTGCTGCTCGAGGTGACGGATACCGGCATCGGCATCGCGCCCGGGAACGTGGACTGGCTGTTCCAGCCCTTCGCGCAGGCCGACGAGAGCATGACGCGGCGCTTTGGCGGCAGCGGCCTCGGGCTGTCGATCAGCCTGGGGCTGGCGCGCGCGCTCGGCGGACAGCTCACGCTGAACGGCGCACCGGGCGTGGGTACCACCGCGCGCCTGGAGTTGCCGCTGGAGCTGGCGCCGTCGCTCGCCGTGGATGGCGAGGATCTGCCTGCGCCGTCGCGCCTGCGCGTGGCGCTGTTGTGTCGCAGCGACAGCCCCCACGTGCCGGTGCTGCGCGATTATCTCGGCAGCCGTTTCGAGCTCGCGGGCGTGCACGATCTGCGCATGATCCCGGTCGGGCCCGACGCGTTCGGCGCAGTCGACCTGCTGCTGGCGCTGGAGGACACGGGAGAGCCTTGTTGCGAACCCTGGCTCGGCGGTGCGACGCCGGCACTGCGCCTGCGGCCGATCGAGGTGGTCACGGACCCGGCGCAGCGCTACGTCGCCGACCTGGTGCCGTTGCCACTGCGGCGGCGCCAGTTGCTCGCCGCCTGTGCCCGCCGTGCCGGTGCCCCGACGCAGATCGCCGAGGGGCATCCCGCGGCGGGCGTGCCCTGGCAACCCGATATCGATCTGCACTGCCTGATAGTGGAGGACAACGAGCTCAACCGGCACATGATCGCGATGCGGCTGCGTGATTTCGGCGTGACGGTGAGCGAGGCCGGCGGGGGCGCCGAGGCGCTGCGCCTGCTGCCCGGCGCGGCGCCCGACCTGGTGCTGCTCGACGTGCACATGCCCGGGATGGATGGCGTCACGCTGGCACGGCACCTGCGCCAGCGCCACCCCGGCTTGCCGGTCTACGCGCTCACCGCCAACGTGATCGGCAGCGAGGAAGCGGCGCTGGCGGCGGCGGGCGTGCGCGGGGTGCTGTACAAGCCGATCGACGAGGCGAAGCTGCTCGAGGTGCTGCGCCGCCATGCGCGCCGCGACGATGGGTGGGACATCGAGGTGCGCGCGGGCATCACGCGCGACGAGGTTGCGGCGGAATTGCGCCGCCTGCTGCGCGCGGTCGAGGCTTGCGTTGCCGCCCGCGACCTGGCCGGCGGCGTTGACGCGGCGCACCAGTTGCTGGGGGTTGCGCGCATGTTCACGCGCGGTGTGCTCGCCGAGCGCTGCCTCGCGCTCGAAACGGCGCTGCGCGACAATGGCGGCGAAGCGGCGCACGGCACGCTGCATCGGCTCGCGTTGCTGCTCGGGCCTGCCGGTGCCTGAGCCTTGCCGGCGCGCGCGCTCGCCTGCGCCGATGGCAGTTCGATCAATCCTGGTCACAAGGAGATCGCGATGAGTCATGGTCGCATGCTGCTGTCGTGCGCAATCCTGCTCGTGGCGCTGCTGGGTTGCAGCGACGAACACCCGGGGCGCGCGCCGGCGCGCGGCGACGCGGCGGCGGTCGCAACGCCGGTGCCTGCCGTGACTTCCGTGGACGGTGCGCGCATCGCCGCGGCCGATGACGAACCGCACAACTGGCTGAGCCACGGTCGCAGCTATTCCGAGCAGCGTTTCAGTCCGCTCGGGCACATCGACGCGGCGAACGTGGGCCGGCTGGGACTCACGTGGTTCTTCGACTTCCCCACCGACCGCGGCATGGAGGCCACCCCGATCGTGGTCGACGGTCGCCTGTACGTGACCGGCACCTGGAGCATGGTCTACGCCTTCGACGCGAAGAGCGGGGCGCTGCTGTGGCATCACGACCCCGGGGTGCCGCGGCAGTGGGCGGTGCACCTGTGCTGCGACGCGGTCAATCGCGGTGTCGCGGCATGGGGCGGCAAGGTCTTCGTGGGCACGCTCGACGGGCGGCTGCAGGCGCTGGATGCGAATGACGGCAAGGTGTTGTGGTCGGTGCAGACCACGCCCCGCGACAAGCCCTACTCGATCACCGGCGCGCCGCGCGTGGTGAAGGGGCTGGTGATCATCGGCAACGGCGGCTCCGAGCTGGGCGTGCGCGGTTACGTGAGCGCCTACGACGCCGAAACCGGCGACATGAAATGGCGCTTCTACACGGTGCCTGGCGATCCGGCGCAGCCTTTCGAGTCGCCCGCGCTGGAACGGGCGGCGGCGACCTGGTCGGGCGGTGAGTGGTGGAAGATCGGCGGCGGCGGCACGGTGTGGGACTCGATGGCCTACGACCCCGAACTCGACCTGCTCTACGTCGGTGTGGGCAACGGCTCGCCGTGGAACCAGCAGTACCGCAGCCCGGGTGGGGGCGACAACCTGTACCTGTCATCGATCGTGGCGCTCGACCCGGACACCGGCGCCTACGCCTGGCACTACCAGACCACGCCCGGCGACACCTGGGACTACGACGCCGTCAGCCCGATGATGACGATGGACCTGACGATCGGCGGCGAGAAGAAGCACGTGCTGGTGCAGCCCAACAAGAACGGCATGCTGTATGTGCTCAAC
>JAKJFB010000220.1 GCA_022705125.1 Pseudomonadota bacterium | reverse complement strand
GACCTGCAGCGTGCCTTCGCCCAGCGGCCGGACGCGGTCATCCACTTCGCCGCGCTCAAGGCCGTGGGCGAAAGCTGCGAA
Organism: Pseudomonadota bacterium; assembly: GCA_022705125.1. The sequence goes on along the minus strand of JAKJFB010000220.1, from coordinate 5,250 downwards.
AAGCCGCTGGACTACTTCGACAACAACATCGGCGGCACCATCGCCCTGCTGCAGGCGATGCAGCGCGCAGGCGTGGCGAAGCTGGTGTTCAGTTCGACCGCGACCGTGTACGGCGAAGGCGGCAACCTGCGCGAAGGTCAAACGCTTTATGTCACGAACCCCTATGCGCGCACCAAGCTGGTGATTGAGCAGCTGATCGGCGATCTGTGTATATCCGACCCTGGCTTCGGGGCGATGCTGCTGCGTTATTTCAATCCGGTCGGCGCGCACGAGAGCGGACGGATCGGCGAAGACCCGCGCGGCGTGCCGAACAACCTGATGCCCTACATCGCCCAGGTCGCGGTCGGGCGGCGCGAACGCCTGCAGGTCTTCGGCGGCGACTGGCCGACGCGCGACGGCACCGGCATCCGCGACTACCTGCACGTGATGGACCTGGCCGAGGCCCACGTGGCGGCGCTGGAACATCTGCAAGGCGGCGCGACCGGCGCTCTCGCGGTCAACCTCGGCACCGGTCGCGGCACCTCGGTGCTGGAACTGGTGCGCGCCTTCGAGCAGGCCAGCGGGCGGCCGATTCCCTACGACATCGTCGGCCGCCGCGACGGCGATGTCGCCGAACTCTGGGCCGATCCCGCCTTCGCCGCACGCCTGCTCGGCTGGCGCGCGCGCCACGGCATCGAACGCATGTGCGAAGACGCCTGGCGCTGGCAATCGATGAACCCGGGCGGGTATGCATGAGTCGTCGGTTGCTGCTGGCGGCGCTGCGGGGCGAAGCCGATCCCGGCTGGCCGGAAGAGGGCGCTGCGCAGACGGCTTTGTTGTCGGAGATCGACGCGCAGGGCGTGGCGGCCCTGCTTCATGAGCTCTGGTCGCGGCCCGAGGGTTGCGCCGCGGTGCCGGCCGCCTTGCGCGAAGCCGTCGCGCGGCTCGGCCGCACAGCGCGCATGCGCCAGCTCTTGCTGCAATCGGAAGCGCGCCGCATCGCTGCGGCCCTGGCCGCGGCCGGCATCGAAGGGCTGTGGCTGAAGGGCGCGGCCCTGGCGCACTGGCTGTATCCGAAGCCGCAGCTGCGGCCTGCCGGCGATCTCGACCTGCTGTTCGCGTCGAATGCCGAGGCCCTGCGCGCCGCCGAGGTGCTGGCGCCGCTGGGTTATCGGCTGCCGATCCGGCACATCGCCGGCGACCTGTACGTGCATGAACTGCTGGCGGTGCAGGCCGAGCATGGCCTGGAACTGGACCTGCACTGGCGGCTCGCGAACTCGGCCCTGTTCTCGGAACGGCTGCAGTGGCCGGAACTGCGCGCGGCGGCCATCGCGGTGCCTGAACTCGGCCGCGACGCGCTGGCTCTGGCGCCGCTGCATGCGCTGCTGCATGCCTGCATGCACCGGGCCAGCAATCGCCTCGGCGGCCGGGCCGATCGCCTGATCTGGCTGTACGACCTGCATCTGCTGGCGCAGCGGCTGTCGGAGGCGGCGTGGATGCGTTTCGTCGACCTGGCGATCGAACGCCGCCTCGCCGAACCCTGTCTCGATGCCCTGCGCGCCAGCGAACGCGATCTCGGCACGGTGTGGCGCGACGACGGGCTGCAGCGACTGCAGGCCGCGGCGGAGAAGGAATGGCTGCGCAGCGCCAGACTGTCGGACTGGACCTATTTCCAGCGCGCGACCTGGCGCGAGCTGCCCGGCCTGCGCGCACGCCTGCGCTGGCTGCGGCAGATGCTGGTGGGCGACCTGGCGCACCTGCGCGAGCGTTATGGCGGCGATGGCGAGACGCGCGCATCGCGCCTGCTCGGGCGCCGCCTGCGCGACGGCTGGCGACGCTGGCGCGGCTACCGGCGCTGAGGCGTCGAACCGGTCAGGGCGGAGGTTGCAGCATCACGAAACCGGGCGCTTCCGGACCCAGCGCGACCTCGCCCAGTTGCACCCACGCATGCGCCCCGAACGTCCCTGCGTCCGGCTGCACGCCGATGCGCAGTTGCGCGTCGAGGCCGCGGCGGCGCAGCAGGGTGACGACCACCAGGGACTGGCGCAGGCAGGTGGCGGCGAGCGGACCGCGGCGGCCGGCGATGGCCGCGAGTTCGGCGAGGCGACGCGCGTCGGCGAGCTCGTCCGGCGTCGCGGCGCGGAACGGACCGCGACCGCCGAGGCGATCGCAGGCGGCGCGAACGCGCGCGTAACCGGCGCAGCGCAGGCCGAGCTCGACCAGGCCCAGCCACAGCACCAGGCGCCCGAGCAGGACGCGCTCGCGCCACGGCAGGGCATGCCAGGCACGCCATTTCGAACGGAAGCGGGACACGCCGGCGGACATCGGGGAGCGGAAGGCCTGTGTTAGCGTTGCGGCCACGCGGGTCGGCGTCGGTCGCGCAGCCCGATCTTATCCCGCCCGAGTCCAGCCGCCGCGCCCATGTCCTTCGCCGATCCGCTCATCGCCGACCTGCTGCGCCGCCATCGCCGCCGTCTGGTCGGGAGCGTCGCGCTGGCCTCGCTGGAATCCCTGGCCTGGCTGGCGGCGCCCTGGTTCGCCAGCGGCGTGGTCGCAGCCCTGATGCAACGCACGCTGCCGTCCCTGCTGCTGCTCGGCTGGGCCGGGGTGCTGAGCCTGCAGACCCTGCTGAGCATCGCCAGCGGCCGTCTTTGCGGCGACCTCGGCACGCGCATCGTGGCCGAGCTCGGCGTGCGCCTGCACGACCACCTGCAGGCCTTGCCCCTGGCCTGGCACCAGGCGCGGCGGCGCGGCGCGCTGATGGCCCTGCTCGGCCAGGACACCTGGCACATCTCCGGCTTCGTCGCGCACAGCCTGCCGCAGCTCGCGCCGACCCTGCTGACCGCCGCCGGCGCGACGCTGATGCTGCTCTGGATCGCGCCGTCGCTCGGCCTGCTGCTGCTGGCCCTGGTGCCGATCTACACGCTGGCCCTGAAGCTCGCCGGCCGGCGCCTGCGCCCGGTGGTGGACGCGCACCTGCGCGAGGACGATGCCAAGCACGCCCTGGCCGAGCAACACCTGTCGCTGCTGCCGCTGACCAAGGCCTACGCGATGGAGACGGCGACCGCGCAACGTTATGCCGACCAGGCCGAGCGCGTACGCGTGCTCGGCCGCCTGCAACAGGCGCAGGAACTGCGGCTCGCGCCGCTGGTGCGCTGGCTGGCGGCCCTGCTGGTGCTGGCCCTGCTCTGGCTGGGCGCCCGCGCCGTGGCGACCGGCAGCCTGGCCGCGGCCGACCTGGTCGCCCTGCTGCTGTACGGCCTGCTGCTGACCCAGCCGGTGGCCCAGCTCGCCGGCCTGCATGGGCGCGTGCAGGCGCTGCGTGCCTCGCTGCAGCGCGTCGGCGAGGTGCTGGCGACCGCGCCCGAGCCGGACGAAGGTCGGCGCGAACTGGCCGCGGTGCGCGGCGAGATCGCGTTCGAGTCGGTGGCCTATGCCTATCCCGGGCGGCCGCCGCTGTACGCCGACCTGAACCTGCACGTGCGCGCCGGCGAGACCATCGCGCTGACCGGCGCCAACGGCGCCGGCAAGAGCACGCTGGCGCACCTGCTGCTGCGTTTCATCGATCCCGCCGCCGGGCGCGTGACGCTCGACGGCGTCGACCTGCGCGAGCTGCGCCTGGCAAACCTGCGCCGACACGTCGGCCTGGTCAGCCAGCAGGTGCTGCTCTGGCACGACACGGTGGCGCACAACATCGGCTTCGGCGACGCCCAGGCGACGCGCGCGGACATCGAACGCGCCGCCCGCGCCGCGCATGCGCACGACTTCATCTCGCGATTGCCCCAGGGTTACGACACGGTGGTCGGCGACGAAGGCCTGCGCCTGTCCGGCGGGCAACGCCAGCGCATCGCGCTGGCGCGGGCGCTGCTGAAGGATCCGGCGGTGCTGATCCTGGACGAGGCCACGGCGATGTTCGATCCGGACGGCGAGCGCGACTTCATCGCCGAATGCCATGCCCTGCTGCGCGAACGCACGGTGCTGCTGATCACGCACCGGCCGGCGAGCCTGAAGCTCGCCGACCGCGTGTTGAAGCTCGAGGACGGGGTGTTGCGCGAGGCCTGATCAGTCGTCGTCGCGGATGATGCGTTCGAGCTGGCCGCGCGAGGACCGACCGCCGCCGTCCGAGGAGCCGCTGCTGCTGGGCGGACTCTGCGGGCTGTAACTCGGCGCCGCGCGCGGTTCGAAGCGCGGCTGCGGTGCCGGTTCGCTGCGCTGGAAGCTCGGGGCCGGACGCGGCTCGTAACGCTGCGTGCGTTCGATGCGCGGCTCGCTGCGTTCGTAGGTCGGCATCGCCCGCGGTTCGCTGCGCTCGAAGGTACGCGGCTGGCTGCGTTCCATCGGCTGGCTGGGCTGGTAGCGCGGCGGGGTCTGCAGCGGGCGGCTGCGATCGACCTCGCGCGAGCGAACCTGGGCCGGTTCCTCGACGTGACGCTCGAACACCGGGTTGTAGGGTTCGCGCGTCTGCCGCGGCAGGATCTGGCGCGAACCCGTGTCGTACTCGCGGTTCGGCAGGGTCGTGCGGCCGCGCGAATACGGCGTCGCCGATTCCTGCGACTGCTCGATGCGCGGATCGCGCAGCGGTTCGCGCGTGCTGCGCGGGTAGCTGCGCTGATTCGGCGTCGGCGCGACCGGGCCGTCGATGCGCGCCGGATCGCGGTCGTAGCCGCGCGGGTTGCGCTGCACGGGCGCCTGGTTCGGGTAGGCGGGCGCCGTGCCGCGCATGCCTTCGGTGCGGCCGCGACCGAGTGGGTCGCGCGCGTTCGGCTGCGCGCCATGGCCGGTGAAGCCGCCATAGCCGCGGCCGTCGGGTCCGTACGGCTCCCAGGCGGGATCGCGGGCGCTGCGTTCGAACGGCGTGAGCTGGCCGCGGGCGCGCGACTGCCGTGCGATCGACGGATCGACGATGGTGCCGGGCTGGCCGGAGGCGCCGTAATACATCGGCAACTGATCGCGGGCGCCGGTGCGGCGCGCGAGGATCTGCGCCTCGTTGCGCGCGCTGCCGTAACGCGGCAGGTAGAAGTCGTCGTAGCGCTGGCGGTCGGCGGCGCGGTGGCGGCTGTACTGGGCCCAGTCGTAATAGTGGTCGACGTGGCTGTACCGGTACGGCGCATAGGCCTGGTAGTACGGCCAGCTGTACCAGCCCACGTTCAGGCCGAAATAGGTGCGCGGGAAGAAGGTGACGCCGTAGTAGAAGCCGGGGCTCCAGAAGGGGTCGTAGTAATAGCGGTAGGTCGGCCACAGCGCCGAGTAGTAGTAGTTGTAGCGGACGTA
>JAKJFB010000021.1 GCA_022705125.1 Pseudomonadota bacterium | reverse complement strand
GTCTTCGGGAACATTATGAACGCTTTTCCCGCCACCATGAAGGAACGCCATGACCCGGGATCGAAACCCATCGCAAAGCGGCACCCAAGAAGCCACCACGCCCGGACATCGGCCGCGCGCGGTGCAGTCCGGTGACGTGCCACCGTCCATGCAACCCGCTGCGCTGGAGAGGCACCAGGCCGATCGCGCGCTGGAACGCGCGTACACGGTACAGTCGATGGTGGTGACCGACGCGCTGAGCGCTGCGAGCGCGCACGAGCCGGCGGTGCTGGCCGAGGTGCATGCGATGCTCGACGGCGTGTCGCCCCAGGATGCGCGCGCGCTGCGCCGCATGCTGGCGCAGCGCCTGGCCGTCACCGGCGACACCGCGAGCGACCCCGACACCGCGCTCGCCCCCAACTGGCGGGACGGCGCATATCCGTACCGCAATCTGCTTTCGCGGCGCAGTTACGAACGCCAAAAGTACCGGCTGCAGGTCGAACTGCTGAAGCTGCAGGCCTGGGTCAAAGACACAGGTGCCCGCGTCGTGATCCTGTTCGAGGGCCGCGACGCGGCCGGCAAGGGTGGCGCGATAAAGCGCTTCATGGAGCACCTGAACCCTCGCGGCGCCCGCGTCGTCGCGCTCGAGAAGCCCAGCGAGATCGAGCGCGGCCAGTGGTACTTCCAGCGCTACATCGAGCATCTGCCCACGCGAGGCGAGATCGTGCTGTTCGACCGCAGCTGGTATAACCGCTCCGGCGTCGAACGTGTGATGGACTTCTGCACCGAAGGTGAGTACGAGGAGTTCCTGCGTCAGTGCCCGGAGTTCGAACGCCAGCTCGTACGTTCCGGAATCCACCTCTTCAAGTTCTGGTTCTCTGTCAGCCGCAAGGAGCAGAGGCGCCGCTTCAAGGAACGCAAGCTCCATCCGCTGAAGCAGTGGAAGCTCAGCCCCGTCGACCTGGCGTCATTGGACAAGTGGGATGACTACACGCTCGCGAAGGAGGCAATGTTCCTGCACTGCGACACCTCCGACGCGCCGTGGACCGTAATCAAGAGCGATTGCAAGAAGCGCGCACGGCTGAACGCGATGCGCTATGTCCTGCACCGCTTGCCGTATACGCGCAAGGATCCGTCATTGCTGGGCCCGGTGGACCCCCTGATAGTCGGCCGGCCGTCGCTGGTGCCAAGCGTCGGCGACGACCAGCTCGCCGGGAGCTGAGCGCCGGCGGCCGGGACGGCCGATCCGGCGTCTGGCACCGACGCGTGCGTGCCCGTCTCAATGGTCCGCCGGCTTGGTCCCGTTCATGATGCGGTCAGTCCACGCGATGCCGATCGCCGACAGGATGAATACCGTATGGATCACGGTCTGCAGGATGATGCCTTCCTGGGTGGCCGTGGCACAGCGCACGCCCGCTTCCACCGTCGAGCACAGCGGGTACGCGCCCACCATCCCGGCTTCGATGAAGGTCTTCAGCAGGTGGATGGAGGAAATGCCGATGATGGCCATCGCGAGCTTCACCTTCAGCACCGAGGCGTTCACGTGGCTCAGCCATTCCGGCTGGTCGGGGTGCTTCTCCAGGCGCAGGCGCGACACGAAGGTCTCGTAGCCGCCCACGATGACCATCATCAGCAGGTTGGAGATCATCACCACGTCGATCAGCGCCAGCACGATCAGCATCACCTGCTGCTCGTTCATCTCGAATGCGGGTATAGGTCGTATAAATCCCCTTTTTCGCCCGGCAGTATCCCATCCACGCATTCACCGCCGAACACCAGCCTTCGGTCGTCATTCGAGCCCGCGAAACGCTTCTGACGGGCTTTGCGGCGCCCGAATCCCCCATCCAATCGTCCCTTGGCGTACGTTTTCCGGTGCCGTCGGCCGTCAGGCCAAGCCGCCACCGTGCCGCGTCGCGGCCCCGGGTGAGGTCTCAGAACAGCTCAGAGTAGTCCGACTCGCAGTCGAACAGTCGCGTCCGGGGCGGCGCCCGGCACGGTGGCCGCCGCGCGGCTTCGGCCCTGCCCGCTTTCGCATCGAGGTGGCTCAGGATCTTCGCGATTACTTCGGGATCCTCGATGCAGGCGATAATCCGCACCGCCCCACCACAGGCCGGACAGGTTTCGATATCGATGCCGAAAGCCCGTTTCAGACGCTGCGCCCAGGTCATCGAGGCCCGGCGTTCGGCGGGCGTTGGCTCCTCCATGTCTGCCGTCGTGGCACGCCGACCGCCTCTGCCCCGCTTGGCCTTCGTCACCTGCCCGCGGTACCGGCTGTTGGGCGCGAAAACGCCGTGGAAGCGGATCAGATTGACCCGCGGCTTGGGCACCAAAGCCGCCAACCGGGCGATGAAATCGAGCGGCTCGAAGATGACGTGCGTGGTCCCATCGCGGTAGGGCGTCTTCAACTGGTAGCGGACTTTGCCGCTCGGGGTGAGCGACAGGCGCTCCTCCGCGATCGCCGGGCGGCTGATGTACCGGCACAGCCGTTCGAGCGTTTCGCGTTCATCCGCGCGCGCCGCCACGCCCGCATGCAGGGAGAACCCGCCCACCTTACCCACCCCGTCACCGAACGACTCATCGCAGGCTGGCAGCGTGTGTAGCGTGAAGACCTTGCGGCCCTGCCGCGGCCCGACGGCAATGCGGTAGGTGATCGAGGAACCCAGCAGCTGATCCATCGGCCCGTCGGCGAGCTCGTCGCCGACCAAGTAGCTGTTCTCGGCGTCACACTCGAGTAGCCCCTGGCGTTCGAGGAACCGCCCGATGCGCCGTGCAAGAGCGTGGGTCAGACGGCTGAGCTCGGCACTCGTCGGGGCCTTCACCCAGTGGAAGCGCAGTGAGCCGTCGGTGCGCTCGACATACACCCCGTCGAGGAACAGCATGTGAAAGTGGATATTCAGATTCAGCGCACTGCCGAAGCGCTGGATCAGCGTGACCGCACCGGTCTGGGCCGTTGTGCGGGAAAACCCAGCCTTCTTGATCAGGTGAGTGGCAATGCAACGGTAGACGATGCCGAGCACCTGGCCCATCACGGCCGGGCGACTGGCGAACAAGAACCGCAACGGATACGGGACGCTCAGCACCCACTGCCGTACGGGTTGTTTCGGGAAGACTTCGTCGACCAGCAGCGCGGCGCTCTCGACCATGCGCCGGGCACCGCAGCTCGGACAGAAGCCCCGGCGTTTGCAACTGAACGCGACCAGGTGCTCGGCATGGCAACTGTCGCAACGGACCCGGAGGAACCCATGCTCGAGTCGTCCGCACTTCAGGTAGGACTCGAACTCCTTCTCGACGTACGCGGGCAGCGCCATGCCTTGCTCGGCCAGGTGCTCGACGAACGCCGGGTAGTGCTGCTCCACCAGCCGGTAGAGCCGGGTGTCCTCGGGTCGGTGGCGCTCGTAGACGAGTCCACCGGCGGCTTCCCTGCCGTGGGCGTGCATCGGCTGCGCGTCCTTGCGCTAGCGGGCGATGGTTCAGTCTGAAGACCGCTCCTCGCCGGCACAAGCACGGGAAACGCAGCGCCGACCCAATCAGCCGCGAAACCTGTCCCGCACCAGGTCGCGGGCACGGCCCGCTCCTACGACAGAATTGCGGCGTCGGTCGGGCTTCAGCCCGACCTACGGCCCGCCCCACAGGGCGTCACATGTTCCGCCGGTAGATGCCGCCGACCTCGTAGAGCGCCCCCGAGACCTGCCCGAGCGAGGCGACCTTCACCGTCTCCATCATCTCGGCGAACAGGTTGCCGCGTTGCTCGGCGACGCGCTGCAGCTGCGCCAGGGCTTCGGGCGTCTCGGCGCCGTGGCGCGCCTGGAACGCCGCGAGGTTGTCGATCTGCTGGCGCTTCTCCTCCTCGCTGGAGCGCATGAGTTCGCGCTCCTCGATCGTCTCCTCCTGCCCGGGCGGGGGCAGGAAGGTGTTCACGCCCACCAGCGGCAGCGAGCCGTCGTGCTTCCTGCTCTCGTAATACAGGCTCTCGTCCTGGATCTTCGAGCGCTGGTACATCGTGTCCATCGCGCCCAGCACGCCGCCGGCGGCGCGATTCCAGGCAAGCCCCGGCGATCAGGGGATTACGGTGACGTCAGGCGGATCGCGAGTTCATCCGACCGGATGATCCTGCCGGGCTTTGCCGTCCGCCGGACTGCGGTGGTGCCACGTGCCCGGAGCCGCACATGAACAATGCCACGCCGCAGCCGACCGCCGACCTCGACGCCGGCCTCGCCAACCTGCGCGAGTACGGTTACACGATCCACCCCGGGTTCATCGATGGGCATCGTCTCGTGCAGTTGCGCGAACGGCTGCTGGAGCAGGCGGACATGGAACGCGAGCTCGGCCTCGCGAACGGGGAGGCTCAGCATCTCCGATCCGATCGGCACGGGGAGCGAGCTGTCGCCCGTGCAACTCGTCGACCTCCTCCCCAACAAGGGCCGGGTCTTCGTGGACCTGTTGATGCACCCGCTGATGCACGCCTGCTGCGGCGGGCTGTTCGACGGCGTGGCCTGCAACCTCACGACGCAGACCAGGATCATGGTGCGCAAGGGCGACACGCGACGCAACACCAACCGCTCGACTCCGTTCATCCCCGAACTGCGCCGGGGCTGGGCACCCTGGCGGGGCGCGACCGACAGGCCCGTCGGCGCTTGCCTTTGACCGTGTAGCGGCATTGAATCCGCGCATGAGCCCGCCCCCCGATCCCCAGCCAGTCCCGCGCCGCCCGGCCCTTCCGCGCGGGCGTGGCCGCCCCACCCCCGACGAGGCCAGCAGCCTCAGCGCGCACCTGATCGAGGTCGCGGCCACGCTGTTCGAACAGGAGGGCTTCAGCGCGGTCTCGATGAACCGCATCGCGGCCACCGCGGGCATTGGCAAGGACACGCTCTACGCGCGCTACCCGAACAAGGAGGCGCTGTTCCTCGCGGTGTTCAGCCGGCAGAGCGAACAGCACCTGGGCAACTGCCCATCGCTGGCGGGCACGGACACTCCCTGCGAGACGGCGTTGCGCCGATACGGCGAGTGGCTGCTGCGCTCGGCCTGCACGCCGGGGGGGCTGTCGCGGTGGCTGATCTTCTACCGCGAGGCGCAGCGCTTCCCGGGCCTGGCGCGGGTGTTCGAGGCCGCCTACGGGCGGATGTTCCTCGCGCCGCTCGGGGAGTTCTTCGCCGCGCGGCAGGCCAGGGGCGATTACCCCGGGATCCGGCCGGAGCGGCTCGCGCGGCTGTTCTGCGACACGGTGCTGTCGGGGTTGCTGAACCGGTTGCTGCTCGACGGCGCGTTGCCCGGACGCGCCGAGCGCGCGCGCCACGTGGCGGCCATCGCGCAGGTGTTCGCGCGCGGGGCGCTGCCCTAGCTCAGGCGCGCTCCTCGTAGATGGCGGTGGCAGCCGAGGTGTCCACGAAGGCCGCGCCGCGCACGCCCAGGACCGCCCGGGCCTCGTCCATGGGCAGGTGCAGCGCGTCCTCGCACTTCATCATGAATATCGGGCCCGATTCGCGCCCCACGCGGATCCCGCGCTCCATGGTCTCTACCAGCGTCATCCAGACCTGCGGGTAGTGCAGCAGGCCACGGGACATCAGCCGCATCTGGCCGAACAGGCTGAAGACGCAGAGTTCACCCGCGAGCTCGGGGCTCAGGTGGCGGAACAGGTTCACCAGCCGTGCCCAGTAGGGCACCAGCTCGCCGATGAAATCCAGGCCGCCGCCGCAGAGCAGGTGCTCGAAGTCGTGGGTCTGGCCGTTGCGGATCATGAAGAACTGCATGTGGCTGGAGGGCACCTCCGCGGGAGGCGGCACGATGTCGATGCTGTAGCCCTTCTGCACGACCTCGCGCAGGAAGGTGCCGCCCAGCGTGTCGGGGGCGCAGCCCTCGAGGTCCGCAGCGCGAAACGTCGAGATGAACCGCTCGCCGAGCCAGGCGTCGAGCACGGGGTTCGTCGCGCGCTCGCGCTCGAAGAGCTCGTCGATGCGGTCGTAGTCCTGGATCTCGCGCAGGATGAGGTTCAGCTCGTGCGTGTCCGCCGTGGCGGGGCGGTCGTGGCCGCTGCGCCGCAGCGTGCAGCTCGCCACCCAGTCGCGCAGGCGCGGGTGGTTCAGGTACTTCGAGGAGCTGACCAGCACGCTGCTCTCGGTGGTGACCGCGCGCATCCCGCGCAGCAGGTAGGGCAGGGCTTCGTCCATCGCGGGGCCTCCAGTCGTGGCTCAGGGTTGCCCCTCGTAGGGGCGGGCGGAATCGAAGTCGAGCAGGCCCGGGTCCACGAGGGCCGCGAGCGCAGCAGGGACGGGGATGGGGAAGCACAGCAGCTGCTGCGCCTTGCCCTTGGCCACCGAGTCGAGGCGTGGCGAGCTGGTTATGCCGCCGCCCAGGGCCTCGTGCACCACGAGGTTCAGCGCGTGCAGGCCCGGCAGCGCGTGACGCTCGACGCGGGGCGGTGCGCCGTCGTCGGTGTCGTGGCGGTACCACGCGGCCACGGCCGCGGGCTTCAGCGCCGCGGCGATCCACGGCAGGAACTCCGCGCGCCGTGCGATCACGCCCACGTTGAACAGGTTGCCCTTGTCGCCCGAGCGCGCCCAGGCCAAGCCCACCAGCGGCACCTCGACCAGCGCCCCGGCTTCGGGCGGGGGCACCGGCAAGGGTGCCCGCTCGATCCGGGCCACGTCGAAGCCTCCACCCGCCGGCACGGACACCGCGTGGCGCTGGCCGTCGATCGTGACGGCGGCCTCCACCGTGGCCTTGTCGACCAGGAACGAGAACAGCGCCTGCACCGGGACCACCGGGTTGCCCAGGCCTATCGCGGTGCCCGGCGACATCGAGACGATCGCGCTGTGCTGCTCGCGCGTGAAGATCTCGGCCGCGCGCCGGTCGGCGTGCTCCAGCACGATGCGCAGCAGCACCTCGCGCGCGTCGCGGTGGCGCGCCCGCGCCCCCAGCGTGCCCTCGGTGCCCAGCACCTCCACGTGCGTGCGGCTCCAGTCCCCGAGGCCGGCCTGCGCCAGCAGCCGGCGCGAGCGCTCGATCAGCGCCGCGGCCTGGCGTTCGGCCTTGGCCGCGGCCTCCAGGCCCACGATCGGCTGCAGCGCACTCACGCGCCAGCTGTGGCGGTGGATCGTGCACACCTTGTAGCTCGCGGTCGGCGGCCGGCCACGGACGCCGCTGACGCGCACCCGGTCGGGGCCGATCTCTTCCAGCTGCACGGCGCTGAAGTCACAGCTGACGTCGGGCACGAAGTAGGCCTGCGGATCGCCCACCTCGTAGACCAGCTGCTCCGCGACCGTCCCGCGCGAGACCAGTCCGCCGGTGCCGGCAGCCTTGGTGACCACGAAGCTCCCGTCCGCACGGCACTCGGCGATCGGGTAGCCGATGCGGTTCCATGCGGGTACGGTGCGCCAGTCGGTGAAGGTGCCGCCGGTCACCTGCGTGCCGCACTCCAGCAGGTGCCCCGCGAGCGTGCCGGCCGCGAGCAGGTCGTGGTCAGCGGGCGTCCAGCCGAACTCGTGGATCAGCGGGCCCAGCACCAGCGCGCTGTCGACCACGCGCCCGGTGATCACGATCTCCGCGCCGCGGGCCAGCGCGGCTGCGATCGGAAAGGCGCCGAGGTAGGCGTTCATGCTGTCCACGGTCGCGGCCGGGAAGGCCGCGCCCGAGAACATGTCGCGTACGCCGGCGGCGCGGAATTCCCCGAGGCGCCCCATCAGGTCGTCACCATCGACCACCGCGATGCGCGGCGAGAGGCCCTGTTCCGCCGCCACCCGCGCGAGCTCCGCCGCGCAGCCGTGCGGGTTCACCCCGCCGGCGTTCACGACCACGCGCACGCCCTGGCGCGCGATCTCCGCGAGGCAGGGCCCGATGTGTACCGGGATGAAGTCCGGCGCGTAACCGCCGCCGGGATTCGCCTGCGCCAGCATCGCGAGCAGGCCCATGGAGCCCTCGGCCAGGTAGTCGCCCACCAGGTAGTCGAGCGCGCCGTCACCCAGCAGCTGGGGGAAGGCGATGGCACTGTCGGCCAGCGAGGCCGAGGCACCCCCGATGCGGACGATACGATCGTTCATGGACCCGGCTCCGGCAGGAATTGTTCGTCGGAATGTTAATCAAACCGACTGGTCAATTTAAAGGGGCCGGGCGAGCGACGCCACCGGCGGGAAGCGCCAGTGGCGGTCGCAGGGCAGAGGCCGGGCTAGCGGACGGCGGGCTTCGGGCAGGGCGCCGAGGTGGCGAACAATTGATGCGCAGGCATTCATGCCGGCATGAATGCGATGCTGGCGCTGGTGCCAGCGGGGCTGCAGCGGGTTCGGCGTTGCCGAACCCTTGTCGGGCTGAAGAGGGTGTTGCAAAACCCCCTCAACCCCCTATCCGGTCATCCGTAGGCAGTCGCTGCGCCGCGCCAGCTCACGCGACGGGTGACGCCGCTTTCCTGACAGACACGATGTTCGTGCCATCCGATTGCCCTGAGGAGCGTTCCAATCGCTTCCCAAGGGCACAAAAAACCGCCTGCTACCCGGCGGCGGGCGTACGCCAGCGCCCGTCCGAGGTTGTAGGCCATCAGGTGCAAACGCAACTCCAGCCGCGCACCCGCTAGCCCTCGGCGCCGGAAACGGTTCAGCCCGTGGCGCTCGCGCAGGTGCGAGAACACCGGCTCGACCATCGCCTTGCGCTGGGCGAACACGCGTCGCGCCTGCGGCTGCGCCATCACGAGGCGCATCGCTTCCTTCAACTCTTGCCCGACGCTGCGCTGGATCGTGCGCGCCTCGCCTCGCGTGCACCTCGCACGGCGTCCGCAGCCGGCGCAGGCCGGCGTCGCGTACTGCACGTAGGCGCGCTGCCCCGTGACCGGGTTGCCCCCGTAGCGACGCAACGGATTCATCCGCTCACCGGCCGGGCACACGTAGTAGTCACCGTCCTCCACGTAGCAGAACTCCCGCAGCGGGATCCGTCGCGCGCCCTCTTCACCGCGCACGTCCTCGGCCTGCTCCGGGCACAACACGCTGATCTCCTTCTCCAGCGCGCGCTCCAGGTTCTCGTAGGTGTTGAACCCCGCATCGAGCAGCAACTCCCGCGTCTCTCCCCCGTCGAGGCGATCGAGCAGCACGGCGAGCGCCGCCTGCTCGCTGGTCGAATGCACGTGGGCGTCCACCACCACGCGGGCCTCGTTGGCCAGCACGCTCGCCTGGAAGGCCGGACGACTCCCCCGGCCATTCTTCAACTTCAGCAGCCCCGCCTCGGGCTCCGCCGGCACCACGGCCTTCGCCCTCGGGCGTTCGGCCAGCACCTCGCAGGCCCGCTCGGCCCGCTCACGTTCGCCCGCGGCGTCCTCGCCGCTCGACTCGGCCTCCCGGCACAACGCCTCGCGCCGCTCCTCGAGCGCCTCGCGCTTGATCAGTGCAAAGCGCGAGCTCATCGCCTCCAACACCGTCCCGTCACCGGCCAAGCGCGCGCGCCCTGAGCCCGTGCGCTGCAGCACCGCCTGCGTAATGGACTCGAACAGGGGGCCGTTCAGCTCCTCCTCATGACGCAGGATGAAGCGCCCCAGGATCGAGTGATCCGGCGTGATCCCGCCGCTCACCCACATGCACTCCAGATCCCCGCGGGTGAAGCGCTCGAGCTCGCGCAGCGAACTCACGCCCCGCATCAACCCGAACAGCACGATCCCCGCCATCAGCCTCGGCGCGTAACCCGGACGGCCTTCGGCGCTGTAGCGCGCCTCGAACGCGCTCCAGTCCTGCTCACCCAGCATCTCGCGCAGGACCAGCGCATCGCGCAGCCCCATCGCCTGCAGGTGCTCGTCGAGTCGGCGCATCCCCATGCGGATGTCGCGCGGATCCGGCTCCACAAACCGTACCGGGCGCGACACCGTGGTGGCGCCCCTCACCGGCATCGCGTCCCTATCACCGTCGAACAACGGCATCTGGGGACGCGTGTCGATCCGCACCACCGGGCGCTTGATTCGCTTGAGCTTCATGGGCATTGCCGGCTCCAATCCGTTGGATCCATCGTAGCCAAAATCAGTGACAGAGAGGGGGTTTTGCGACACCCTCTGAAGCCGGACCCACAAAGCCGCGGCGCGCGAAGGCCTTGCGCAGCTCCTCGGCCACCAGCATCAGCAGCGCGAAGGGCAGCATCAGCAGCCACACCGCACTCGCCAGCGGGGCCGTGCCGAACAGCCAGTTCCCCGCCGGGGTGTAGACGATTGCCAGGATCACCGCCACCTCCGCCGCAATGCCCGCCCAGATCAGCCGGTTGGGCGCGAATCGCGTCGTCAGTATCGATTTCAGCGGATGGCGGCACAGGAACAGGTTCATCACCTGCATCACCACGATGGTCGCCAGACAGGCCGTGGTCGCCACCAGGTACAGCGGATCGGTCTTCGCCAGCAGCTCGCCGTAGCGCCAGCCGGCCCCGTCCAGCACCAGCCAGAACACCGCCATCGCGGCGGCGGCTTCCAGCACGCCGAGGAACAGGTAGGCGCGGGCGAGCAGCCCCCATGACAACAGCGCTTCGTCGTACCGGCGCGGCGGACGGCGCATCACGGCCGGATCGGGCTTCTCGGCGCCGAGCGCGAGCGCCGGGAGCATGTCGGTGCCGAGATCGACCGCGAGGATCTGGATGATCGTGAGCGGCAGCGGGATGCGAAAGAGCACGAACGCGAGGTACGGCACCAGCTCCGGGATGTTCGAGCTGAGGATGTAGGTCAGGAACTTGCGGATGTTGTCGAACACCGCGCGCCCTTCCTCGATGGCATCGACGATGCTGGCGAAGTTGTCGTCGAGCAGGATGATGTCCGCCGCCTCCCGGGCCACGTCCGTGCCGGCGATGCCCATGGCGATGCCGATGTCGGCCACCTTGAGCGCCGGCGCGTCGTTCACGCCGTCGCCGGTGACCGCCACGGTCTCGCCCTTCTTGCGCAGCGCCTCCACGATCAGCATCTTCTGTTCCGCCGCGACGCGCGCGAACAGGATCTCGGGCGCATCGAGCGCCAGCTGCAGCTGTGCCGTCGACATGCGCCGCAGCCGGTCGCCACCGATCACCACCGGATAGGCCGTGCGCAACAGCCCGATCTCGCGACCGATCGCGACCGCCGTGTGCGGATGATCGCCGGTGATCATGATCACGCGGATGCCGGCCTCGACGCAGCGCGCGATCGCCGCCGGCACCTGCGCGCGCGGCGGATCCTCCAGACCGACCAGCCCGGCGAGCACCATTCCGGCTTCCGCTTCAGCCGGACATTCGCCAACATTCCGCACCTCCCGGTGCGCGAACGCCAGCACGCGCAATCCCTGCCCGGCCATCGCGTCCTGCGCGGCCAGCAGGCGCGCGCGCCCGGCCTCGTCCAGCGCGACCACGCCATCGGCGGTCTGCACGCGGTCGCAGACCGTGAGCACGCGCTCCAGCGCACCCTTGCAGTACAGCATCCGTCCGCGCGGCGAGTCGCACAGCACCGACATGCGCTTGCGGTCGGTATCGAAGGGAATCTCGCCGAGCCGCGTGTACGCGTCGAGGCTGCCCGCGAAACGCCGCCCGCAGGCAACGAGAGCCATTTCCATCGGGTCGCCGACCAGCTCGATGCCCTGCTCGCCGGCAGTCTCCTTGAGGTCGTGGCAGAGCGCCGCGTTGCTGAAGAGCGGCTGCCCGAGGCGCTGCAGCTCGGGCCGCTCGGGCAGTTCGTCCGCGCCGCACTCCTCGCCGGCCAGCCACAGCTGCCGCACCGCCATGCGGTTCTCGGTCAGCGTGCCGGTCTTGTCGCAGCAGATCACGGTGGTGGAACCGAGCGTCTCCACCGCGGGCAGGTGGCGCACCAGGGCGTTGCGCCGCGCCATGCGCTGTGTTGCCATCGCGAGCGAGAGCGTCACGGTGGGCGCGAGCCCTTCCGGCACGTTCGCCACGATGATGCCGATCGCGAACAGGAAGTTCTCCCAGAACGGCAGCCCCAGCGCCTGGCCGATGAGGAAAAACGCGATGCCCACGCCGCAGGCAAGCATCGCCACGATGCGCGACAAGCGCGCGATCTCGCGCTGCAGCGGCGAGCCGGTGTCGCCGGCAACCTGCGTCAGGTGCGCGATACGCCCGAACTCGGTGTGCATGCCGGTGGCGTAGACCACGGCACGCGCCTGCCCCGACGCCACCGCGGTACCGGCCAGCACGATGTTGCGCGCGAACAGCAACGACTCCTCGCCGTTCGGCTCCGCAGAGCGGGCTTTCGGCAGCGATTCACCGGTGACGGTCGCGGTGTTCACGCGCAGCCCGAAGGCCTCGATCACGCGGCAGTCGGCCGGCACGCTGTCGCCCTCCTCCAGCAGCACCACGTCGCCCGGCACCAGCTCGGCCGCGGGCAACTGCACGATGGCGCCGGCGCGCAGCGCCTTCACCCGTAGCGGCAGCAGCTGGCGCAAGGCCGCCACGGCGCGCTCGGCCTTGTACTCCTGCCAGAACGAGAACAGGCCGTTGACCAGGATGACGCAGAGGATAGCCACGCCGAGGCGACCCATGCCCTCGCCGGGCTGGAGCCAGTCGGCCGTGAACGCCAGCGCCGCCGCCAGCCAGAGGATGATCGCGAAGAAGTGCGTGAACTCGCGCGCCAGGCGCAGCCACAGCCGCTCGCGCGCCACGTCCTCGAGGCGGTTCGGGCCGAATTCGGCGAGCCGGCGCGCGACCTCGGGCGCCGACAGGCCGTCGGCGCCGCTGTTCAGGCTGGCAAGGGCACCTTCGACCGGAAGTTCATGGATGCGCATGGCATCAGCATACCCGGCTACTCCATCCTTCGTGGGTCCGAATTCATTCGGACATCTCGTTGTCCGGCTGAAGCCGGACCCACGGGAGTCACACCCCGAACAGCCCGTCCTCGTAGCCCTTCTCGCGCAGCTCGCGCGAGGGCTGCGGGAACTGTTGCACCGCGTAGACGCCGTTCAGTTCCTGCTGGACCATGCGCGCGTCCTCGCGCGACTTGTAGAACTGGCCGACCCACTTGCGCACGTTGTTGAACGGGCCGTCGGTCTTCAGCTGCATGACCTTGATGGCCGCGCGCTTGTTCTTCCAGATCTCGAAGTCGGTGGCGAAGGCCTCCAGCGCGCCGGCCTGCGCGGCGCGCTGCGTCGCGACGTCCTCCGCCGAGGGCGGTGCGTTCTTGCCCAGCATCAGGACGGCATGCCAGGCCTTGGTC
This sequence comes from Pseudomonadota bacterium, assembly GCA_022705125.1. The sequence goes on along the minus strand of JAKJFB010000021.1, from coordinate 6,185 downwards.
ACGCCGTCGTCGACGGGCGTATTGGCGATCAACTCGACCATTTCCACGCCGCCGAAGGTCTGCTTCGACAGCAGCAGGCCCGGCCCGGTGTACCAGGTCACGGTGTCGAGGTGCGCCTTGTAGTGCTGGATGAAGCCGCCCTGGCGCTGGATCACGACGTGGCTGCGGAACTCGTTCTCGAAGTATTCGCAGGGCGCGCCGTGCGTGGGCCCGAGGTGGCGCACGTCGGCCATGTTGTCGAGCACTTCGATATTGTGAATATTGATCTGCCCGAGGTGGTCGAGCTTCCAGTGCACGCAGCGCGGGTCGTCCCACATCTTCAGGTACGGCGGCTCGAATTCGGGTTCGCCCCCCTCGGGGTCGAACCACATCATCACGCAGCCCATCACGTCGCGAACCGGGTAGGAGCGGATCGAGGCCGATTTCGGGCATGGGCCCTCGTGGTAGGGGATGTCGTCGACGTGGCCATCCGGACCGTAACGCCAGGCGTGGTAGGGACAGCGGATCGAGTCGCCCTCGATCTGCTTGCCGTTGCGCACGATCATCGCGCTTTGTCCCGCCGTGAGGTGCGTGCCCATGTGCGCGCAGTAGGCGTCGAGCATCACGGGGCGTCCGCTCTCGCCACGGTAGAGCGCGAAATCGCGCCCGAAGAAAGTCACCGCCATCGGGCCGGCGTCGAGCTCGCTCTTCTCGGCCACGATGAACCAGCCGCGCGGGAAGGTTTGCGGGCCGAGCCCGTATTCTGCTGCTTTTGCCATGACCGATGCCCTCGTTGTCCGGAGTCGATTATCTGTGCCTGGCGCCAACGATACACCGCTGGCGCTCCCTGTCCATGACCCGACCCGAATATCCGGGCGGGCGCCAGGAAGCCGAACGACCATCTTAGCGCCTGCGCGCCGGCGCGCCATCCTTCAAACGGACGATGATGTCAGCGCGCGCCGGACCCGGGCAGGGTGCCTTCACCAGGGCCTTCCCGAGGCATACCGGGGAGGCTAGCATTCGCGCCGTCCGGGGTGCGCGCGTTGCCTCTGCAACGGCGAGCCCGAACGCCGTCGACTCCGGTCGCCCCGATGCCACACCAACCCGCCAGGCAACGCGCTGTCACCCATGTCGAACAACGAGGCCCTCCATCAGCGCCGGGCAGGCGCGTACGAGAACGTCGTCGACATTTGCCTGTATGGCGGCGTGGTGCTGTTCCTGCTCGGCTTCTATGTCCTGCCGGAGAAATCGGCGGTGAAGACGGTGTTCTACCTGCTCGTTCTGCTGCCCGTGCTGCTGAAGCTGATGCCGCCCATCGGGGAAACACTCCCCCTCCTGATACCCTCGGTGAGCTCGGCGCTGGCATTCTGCCTCTACATGGCAAGCTCCCTGTTCTGGGGAGCGGATGACTGGCACGACAGCTGGTTTCATTTCTACAAGCAGGTTGTCGCGATCCTCGCCTGGCTGACAGCCTGTGTCTGGGTTGCCAGAAATGCCCCGGTGCTGTTCGATTTGCTGCCCAAGCTCATCGTCTGGACCGGCACGGTGATCACTGCAGCCACCATGGCGGCTTATTTCAGCGAGCCCGGTGCGCCCTGGACACGCATGTCGGGTCTCGGCGCCATCGACAACGAGCTGATCGCCGCGCACTGCATGGGCAGCGCGGGGATACTGGCGTATGGCACGGGCAGGAAGGAATTCCCCGACCGGACCTTCAACCCCTATTTCTGGGCAGCGGCATTCACGTACTGCGGAGTGCTGCTGACCCAGAGCCGCGGACCAATGGCGTACATGCCACTGGTGCTCCTGATCGCACTGTTCCTCTATCGCACCCCGTCCAGGCAGCTGCTGCTGAAACTCGGCGCAGGATCACTGTTGCTGCTGACGCTCGTCGTCGTGTATCCGCACCTGTCCCCGGGCATCGAGCAGCGGGGATTGTCATACCGCGATGTCATCTGGACACACGTGTTCGCGGAATTCTCGACGGCACCGATCCGGGGTATCGGCATCTCGGAGCACGCGCGCGTGGTCGTCGGCGGCATCGACACCTCGCACAGCCACAACTCCTGGCTGGACATCATGCGCTTCGGAGGCCTGATCGGCCTGGGTCTCTCGCTCTGGCACCTGGCGGCATGCTTCAGGAACTGGCGCCGGTATCACGAATACACGCACGTGTACCTGTGGTTCATTTTCGGCTGCCTCTCGGCATTCACCAACGGCAAGTGCTTTCTCTCCAACCCGGGCTGGATCTGGCTGTACTACTGGATGCCCGTCGGCCTCATCTGCGGCATCCAGGCCTCACGACAGGCTGGCTGCGGGGAATCCGCTCAGAGCTCGAACTCCAGCCCCACCCGCAGCGTGCGCCCTTCGCGCGCATAGCCAAGCTTCTGCTCGTAGTCCGCGTCGGCGAGATTGCCCACCGAGGCATAGCATTCCAGCACGTCGGTGAGCGGCAACGAGGCCTTCAGGTGCGCCACCACGTAGCTGGATATCTTCGTGTACACGTCATCGCCGTCGAGATCGTGCAGGCCATCGACGTAGATCGCGTTCAGCGACAGCAGCAGCCGGTTGGGGAAGCGGTAGCGCAGCTCGCCGGTCACCGTGTGCTCCGGGCGGCTGCGCAGTTGCCGCGTGCTGCCGTCGGGCAGTTCCTCGGCGGCATCGACGAGGCTGTAGCCCGCGAGCAGGTAGACCTGCTCGCTCACCCAGCCGCTCGCCGAGAGCTCGAAGCCCTTGATCTCGGAGTCGTCGAGGTTCTGGTAGGGGCTGTTGCGCGTCGGCCGGTCGATCATGCCGTCGAGATCGATCGTGAACACGGCCATGTCGAGCCCGAGGCCATTGTCGAGTTGCTGGCGCAGGCCGATCTCGTAGCTGTTGGCGACCTCCTCCTGCAGCCCCGGATTGCCGTAGCGCAGCCGGTAGAGCTCGCGCAGCTTGGGGAAGCGACTGCGCTGCGCCGCGGAAGCGCGCAACGACAGGCCATTGGACAGCTGCCACGAGGCGACCGCCTGCGGATTGAAGGCATTGCTGCTCTCGCCGATCTCGATCTGGTCGAAATACGTGTAGATACCCCCGAGACCGATGGAGACGTTGTCGCGGATCCACCACTCGTCCTCGAGCGCCGCGTTGTAGGTCCTGAGGCTCGCCTCGTCCGCACCCGGAAACACTTCCTGCGCCTCGTAGACCTCCTCGACCGCCGCGAGGCTGGCGACAAGCGTGTTGCGCTGGCCGATGCCGATGGTGGCGTAGGCCTTGCCGCCGAAGGCGTAGTCCTCGGCCTGCTCGATCTCGTCGATCTCGTCGTAGCTCGCGTCGGTGTAGGTGATCAGTTCGTATTCGTAGTGGTTGTGGAAGAGCTTCACCGCCACCGGCACCGCGGCGAAGCTGTGCGACAACCCCACGGTGCGCCGCTTCGACTCGGTGAGACGCTGGAAGTCGGGGTCGTCGACACCGGCTTGGGGCGGCGTGCCGCGCTCGGTGTCCGACAGGTTCAGCAGCACGGCCGACTCCCCGAGGCGCTGCGATTCGTTGCTCAGGCGCAGCAGCGCGCTGCGCCGCTGGTAGTCGCTGTTGACGCGCCGGCTGCCCGGCTGGTTCACCTCGGATGCATGGTCGCCGGAGAGACGGAAATCGTCCGCTTCCGCGTGACTGGCGGCAGCCAGTATGCCGAAGGATTCCGCACGGTCGGCGTAGCTGGCGCTGTAGAGGCGCGCGTCGTTGTCGCCCACCTCGACCCGGCTGGCGATCCGGCGCTCCTCGGGCAGCGCCTCGGGGACCACGTCGATCACGCCGCCGATGCCGTTGGTGCCATAGATGACCGACGGCGCCGCGGTCATGGTCTTGATGCGCGAGACGTTCTCGATCGAGATCTCGTTGAGGTCGATGGTGCCCTCGAAGCCCGATGCCACGGGAATGCCGTCGAAGAGCACCAGCACGCTGCGGTCGCGGAAACCGCGAATCCACGCGCGCGCCTCTCCCGACTCGGCGCCGTACTGCACGTTGACGCCCGGCGTCCGGGTCAGGGCGTCGGCGGCGGTGGTGGCGTTCCAGGCCGCGAAGTCGAGCGCCGTGGTTTCGTGAACGGTGATGGCGGGCGCTTGCGCCATGCGCTTGCCGACCACCACGATCTCGGGCAGCACCAGGGTCGATTTCAGTTCCGGCGCGGCATCGGCCGCGAGCAGCGCCACAGCGTGCGTCAATCCCAGCGCGAGGCAGGCAAGATGCTTTTTCCCGTGCTTGCTCCTGTTTTTCATGACGGATCTCCTGGACGGATTCCGACGCGCGCCGGGCTCAGCGACGCACAGCGACGATGCGGAAGCGCTCGGATTTCCAGCCCAGCGTCGGGCCGGACGGTCGGTCCCTGAGGCGTTCCGCCTCGCCGCCGCTGTCGAATGTCCCGAGCGCGAAGCCGTGGTCCTCGAACACCGCGCGCAACGCCTCGACCGAGCCGAAACTGCGCGACTGCTTGCTGGCGGCGTAGTGCGCCGCGGCATCGGCGATGACTTCGGCGGGCAGGTCCAGCTCGGCCTGCCGCGCACGCGCCAGCGCCAGCGCGCGCGCGCGGAATTCCTCGACTTCCTCGACCCCGTAGCGGGTGACACCCGGGGGCGCGCCATAGCGTACCCGCGCCGCCGTGACCACGCGCCCGCCGGGGCGCAGCACCTCATGCCAGGTGTTCACCACGCCGGCGCGCACTTGCGGCGTCAGGCGGCCCAGGAAGGAATGGGTGCACACCAGGTCGAAGGGCGCATCCGCGCGGAACTCGAGCACATTCGCGCGGCAGGTGCGGATAGTCACCCCTACCCTTTCGGCGTACCAGCGGTTCAGCGCGAGCGGCGTCTCGCACATATCGACGACCGTGACCTCGGGCACCACCCCGGCCAGACGATAGGCATGCAGCACATGCGCCAGCATGCCGTAGTCCGCGGTGGCCGAAATCAGCACGCGGCGGCAGCTATTGGCGTCGGCGAGCCGGCGCAGCGTGGCGACGAGAAAATCGGTATTGGTGCTGATCGTGCTGATGAGCCCGATCTGGCGGAAGTACTGCCACATCGCGTGGTAGTCGCGGCATCCGTCAGGCCCGGTCGCGCAATGCCGGTGAGCCAGCCGGTAGGCCAGCGGCGCGCTCTCGCGCAGCGGTTCGTCGGGCAGGACGGATTCGGGCGACAGCGACATGAAGATTCCTCGATACGGCGCGGCGCCGCGATGACTAGGCAGGCCGGCACGAAAGCTGCAATCCTAACACCGGCGCTGCCCGGTTCGCCCCCCGCCGGAGCGCGCCAACGACTGTTCCCCAGGAAATGCCCGATGCAGATCGAGTCCGTCAAGATGCTCCCCGGCCGCCACCGCGCGGGAGACTGCACGGCGCTGGAACTGGTGCTCTCCTGCGCGCCCGAAACCGCGGCAGCGCTGCGGCGCCAAGCGGACGCGCTCGGCGCCTGGGCCCGCTCGCAACTTGCCGGGGCACTGCACGCGACGCCTGCACTCGATGCCGAGGGCGAGCCGGCGCCATCGGCGGGGAACCCGCTGGAAGACGTTGCGCGCTGTCACGCCGGGCTCGCGCTGTGGCTGCAGCGCGCGGGCGGGCACGAAGCGCGCTGGTTCGCGCTGAGCGGCCCCGAGGGCGCGCACGGCTTCCGCTATTGCCTCGAGTACGACCACCACGAGGTCGCCGCGTCCGCCTGCGCGCTGGCGCTGCGCCTGATGGCGGGGTTCCTGCGCGCCCGGGGCATCGAGCCCGGCGAGTACCGCGCCGCCGGCGCGCCGCCAGAGGAACCGCTGCCACAGGCGGTTGCCGCCTTCCTCGAACTGGCGCGCGCCACGGCATTGCCGCTCGACACCACGGTGCTCATCGACATCGCCCGCGAACGCGACATCCCGTGGATGAAGGGCGATCGCCCGCCGTTCGCCTCGTTGAGCACGCAGCGCATCCGCCGCAACGGCGCGCTGCGGCTCGGTTTCGGCGATCGCCAGCACGTGCTCGACGGCACGCTGTGCCTGGATCGCGCGGGGCCCTGGCCGGGACTGCTCGACGGGATCGACGCAATGTACCGGCTACTCGAGGAAGTCGGCGCGCAGCTGCCGCAACGCACGGCCTGCAGCTCGCCGCTGCGCGCGCGCCGCAACGCCCACGCGCTGGGCTACCCGGTGGCGGTACGGCCGCAATCACGGCGCGCGCCCGAGGGCGCGCCGCAGCCGGCTCGCCG
>JAKJFB010000219.1 GCA_022705125.1 Pseudomonadota bacterium | reverse complement strand
CGCCGCGCGGCGCTGCGCGGGCGTGTGCGCGCGGCGCGAGACCCCCGAGGAGCACGACGCCCGCCTCGCCGGCGCGCTCGCCGGGGTGGGCGTCAAGCCCTGGCCGTGGGCGGGGCCGGTGGCAGTGGAAGAGGTGCGCGCGCACGGCCAGCACCGGCTGCAGGTGTTCGACCGCTGGTGCCACCTGGGCAGCGCGCAGGACGAGGCCGGCGCGCTCGCCCTCGCCGCGGCGCCGCGCGCCTTCGACGCCGACGTATGGCGCATCCTCGCGCGCTGGCTGGCGGTGCCGGCCCATCTCGCGCAGGTGCGCGTGCTCGCCGCGCAGGCGGGCGAAGGGGAGCGGGGCGGTTAAGCGGCGCAGGCTGCCGCGGCGGTGCCGGCCACGAACGATGCGCCGGGCGCGACCTAGTGCGCCGCGCAGTCGCGCAGCTGCGAGAGCTTGCTGAGCACCATGCCGCGGCGGCCGCGCGGCTGGATCATGCCGTCGCGGGTGAGCTGCGAGAGGATGCGCGACAGCGTTTCCGGGGTCAGGTTGAGCTGCGCGGCGATGGTCTGCTTGTCGATGTCGAGGCGGATCTCGCAGCGCTCGGCATCTTCCGGCGCGAGCCGGGTCAGGTAGTGGGCGACGCGCTGCGTGCCGCTGAGCTGGAACTGAACCTGCATGGTCGACATCAGATCGTAGCTGGCTTCCGCGAGCCGGTTGCTCATCGACACCGAAAAGGCGGTCGAGCTCACCATCGCGGTGCGCAGCGCGGCGGTCGGCACCAGCAGCAGCTCGCTCGTTCCGATCGCCTGGGCGTTGGCCACGTGTGGGCGGTTGATCAGCGCGGCCTCCTCGCCGAAGAAGCTGCCGGGCTCGGCGAGGCGGACGATCTTCTCGCCGCCCGAGGGCGAGAGGACGAAGCATTTGACCCTTCCGTCGAGCACCAGGTAGATACCGCGCGGACAGTCCTCCTGCTGCACGAGGAGTTCGCCGCGGACGGCGTGGATCGGCCGCGCGGCGGCGAGCACGCGCTCGCGGGCGCAAGGGTCGAGCATGTCGAAGGGAGCGAAGCGGGCGAGCAGGTCGCTGGCGTCGGGGGCGAGGGAGGGGGGCCTGCAGCTCATGCGGATCTCCTGCGGACGTCGGCGTGGTTTTCCAGTCGGTAGACTAGCCGCTGGTTTCCACCCTGCATGGCGTCGCGACCTGCAGCGGGGCGCGCGCGTGTTTTTGGCATACCTCCGAAGAGGTATCCGCGGATTTTGGCAAGTCACTGAAAAGTAGACGCAAAGGTCGAGGGTTGCAGGCGTTGCAGCCGAGGATCGAAGTGGAAGGGGTATGTCCACGTTGTTGTCCCGGATCGCGTCCGGATGGAGATTTCACATGTATCTGGCGGTCCCCCGCCTGCTCGTGAGGCGCTCGATCATGCTGCTGGTGTCGGTCGCCCTCGTGGCGATGACGCTGATCGGGCTGGCGGGCATGAGCGCATCCTTCGTCGTGGTGGATCGCAGCCGCGACAGCGTGCAGGCGATCGCCGTGGCCAGCACCCTGCGCGGCCATACCCAGCGGATCGCCAACCTGATCGCGATCGATGCGCTCAAGGGCCGCATCGGTGTGTCCGAGCGCACGCGCGCGGCGATGGCCGACATCGAGCGCGAGCTGCAGCAGGCCGCGCTGCGCCGCTTCGTGGACGAGGCCCCGGGAGAGCTCTTCGCGGCGACCTACCGCGGCGTGCAGGCGGGTTGGGAGCGCTCGGTGCGGCCGCGGATCGAGGCGCTCGCCGGGCCTGTGCCGCCGGATGCGCGCGAGGTCGAGACGCTGCTCGCCGGGGTCGACGACTTCGTCGGTCAGGTCGATAGCCTGGTCGCGGTGCTCGGCCAGGAGAACGAGCGCCGTATCGACGAGCTGCGCCGCATCCTCGCGCTCGCCGCGGCGGTGACGCTGGGGGTGGTGCTGGTGGTGATCGTCTTGCTGCAGCGGGCGCTGCTGCGCCCGCTCGGTGGCCTGCTCGACGCCGCACGCCGCATCGCCGGCGGTGATTTCGGCGTGCGCGTGCGCTACACCGGGGAGGACGAACTCGGCCAGGTCGGCAGCGCCTTCAACCTGATGGCCGACGAACTCGCCCGCCACTATCACCTGCTCGAGCTGCGCGTCACCGAGAAGACCGCCGAGCTGCAGCGCAGCAACCGTTCGCTCGAGCTGCTCTACCACGCCATCGCCCGGCTCTACCAGGCGCCGAGCGCGCCCGACGCCTACGAGGCCACCCTGCGCGACATCGACCGCGTCGCCGGGCTGGAGGGCTCCTTCGTCTGCATCGAGCCGCGCCCCGGCGCCCCCGCGGCGGTGATCGCCTCGTCCATGGGGCCCTGTCCGGATCGCGCCGAGCGCGGCGAGGACGCCTGCGCGGCCTGCCGGGCCGGCTCGGAGGGGCAGGCGCTGGCGCTGCTGTCGCCGACCCTGCTGCGCTTTCCGCTCCGCGACCGCGAGCACCATCACGGCATGCTGCGCCTGTCGCTGTCCGACGGCGCGCGCCTGGAGGACTGGCAGCGCCAGCTCGTCGAGGCGCTGTCGCGCCACATTGGCATGGCGCTCGGCGCGGCACGGCGCACCGAGCAGGAGCGCCTGCTCGCACTGCAGGAGGAGCGCTCGGTGATCGCGCGCGAGCTGCACGATTCGCTCGCGCAGGCGCTGTCCTACATGAAGATCCAGGTCAGCCTGTTGCAGCGCGCACTCGCCGATCCGGCGCGCACGGCGGAGGCGGAGCCGATCCTGGCCGACCTGCGCGAGGGCATCAGCGCCGCCTACCGTCAGCTGCGCGAGCTGCTGGTGTCCTTCCGCCTCGGCCTGTCGGCCGACCTCGCCACCCTGATGGAAGATGCGGCGCGCGAATACGGCACGCGCGGCGGTCTGGAGGTCGAGCTCGCCGTGGAGCTCGGCGCCTGCCAGCTCAGCCCGAACCAGGAGGTGCATGTGCTGCAGATCGTGCGCGAGGCCTTGTCGAACATGGTGCGCCACGCTTCGGCACGCCATGCCTGGGTGGCGCTGCGTGGCGGCGCGGATGGCGAGGTGCTGCTGGAGGTGCGCGACGACGGCTGCGGCATCGGCGCGCCGCCGGCGGATGCCCGCAACCACCACGGGCTGGCGATCATGCGCGAGCGCGCGCGCAGCATGGGCGGGGAAATCGACATCGGGCCGGCGCTGCCGAGCGGTACCCGGGTGTGCGTGCGCTTCCGATCCGCCAACGCGAGCATGGCGGCGATGGCGCAGGGTGATGGGAAGAAGGAAACGGAGACATGAACGAGAGCTGTCGCGTGCTGATCGTGGACGACCACCCGCTGTTCCGACGCGGACTGGTGCAGCTGCTGCGCACGATTCCCGCCTTCGTCCTCGTCGGCGAGGCCGCCAGTGGCGCAGAAGAGCTCGTGCTCGCGCGCGAGCTGCGCCCCGACCTGGTCCTGCTCGACCTCAACATGCGCGACGGCGACGGGCTCGACATGCTGCGCGGCCTGCGCGCGGCGCGCAGCGAGGCGCGCGTGGTGATGGTCACCGTGTCGGACTCCGGCGAGGATGTGGTGGCCGCCTTGCGCGGCGGCGCCGAGGGCTACCTGCTCAAGGACATGGAGCCCGAGGCCATGCTCGAGGCGCTGCAGGCCGTGGCCGCCGGGCGGGTGGTGATCCCCCCGCAGCTCAACCACCTCCTCGCCGCCGCGTTGCGCGGCGAGTCGCGGCCACAATCGGCGGGCGCCGCCGGGCTCACCGAGCAGGAGCTGCGCATCCTCGAGAAGATCGCCGCCGGGCTCCCCAACAAGCAGATCGGGCGCGAGCTCGACATCGCGGAGGGTACGGTGAAGGTCCACGTCAAGCACATCCTGCGCAAGCTCGAGCTGCGCTCGCGCGTCGAGGCCGCGGTGTGGGCGGTGGAGCATCTGCGGGCCTGAGCGGCGGGGAAGGGGGCGCGCGGCAAGCCCGGCTGTATTGAGATGAGTTCGCAGGTTGACTCAGGTCAATAATTGACTGCTGCTACTGGGCTGTAATGGCGGCTGCGCAATTTGCTGGATCGTCCTTGGCTTCCTCCGCATCTCCGCGCGCGGCGAGTTCCCGCCGGAACTTCCTCTTCGGACGCACGCGCGCAGTCGAGCCCGCACTCCGCCCGCCCTGGGCGCTGGAGGAGGACGACTTCGTCGCGCGTTGCACGCGCTGCGAGCGCTGTATCGAGGCCTGTCCCACCACCATCCTGGTGCGCATGGACGGCGGCTTCCCCGGGGTCGATTTCAGCCGCGGCGAATGCAGCTTCTGCGGCGATTGCGTCGCCGCCTGCGAACCTCGCGCGCTTTGGCGCGAGGACGCGTCCGCTGCGCCCTGGGATCGTGTCGCCGTGATCGGCGCAGCCTGCCTGGCGGCGCGCGGCGTCGAATGCCGCGTGTGCGGCGAGGCCTGCCCCGAGGGCGCCATCCGCTTCCGTCCCCGCCTCGGGGGCGTCGCCCATCCCGAACTCGACGCCGCCGCGTGCACCGCCTGCGGCGCCTGCATCGGCCCGTGCCCGACGCGTGCGATCGACACGCGCGTGCGCAATCCCCTCCCTACGGAGAGCGCAACATGAACATTGCAAGTCTGGTCGTGCGGGCCTTTCCCGCGGATTTCCCCGAGATCGTCGAGGGCCTGAAGAAGGTGCCCGGGGTCGAGTTGCACGGGCAGTCCGCCGAGAAGGGCAACATCGTCATCACCATCGAGGACGGCGCGGGCTGGTCGGTGACCGACTCGATCCTGGCGGTGAACCTGCTGCCTAAGGTGCAGGGGCTGACGATCGCCTACGAATACACCGATGAAGGTCTGGAATTGACGGAGGTCTGACATGAGCATGAATCGACGCGAATTCATCAAGAACAACGCGATCGCCGCGGCGGCCGCCACCGCCGGCATCGGGATCCCGGTCGTCGCCGAGGCGCAGCAGCCCGGCGCGGGCGGCACCAAGGTGCGCTGGGACAAGGCGGCCTGCCGCTTCTGCGGCACCGGCTGCTCGGTGCTGGTGGGCGTGCAGGACGGGCGCGTGGTCGCCACCCAGGGTGATCCGGACTCGCCGGTCAACCGCGGCCTGAACTGCATCAAGGGCTACTTCCTGTCCAAGATCATGTACGGCGAGGACCGCCTTACCAAGCCGCTGCTGCGCATGAAGAACGGCCAGTTCGACAAGAACGGCGAGTTCACGCCGATCTCGTGGGAGCAGGCCTTCGACATCATGGAGCAGAAGTGGAAGAAGGCGATCAAGGAGCACGGCCCCGACTCCGTCGCCATGTTCGGCTCGGGCCAGTGGACGGTGTGGGAGGGCTATGCCGCCTCGAAGCTGATGAAGGCCGGCTTCCGCACCAACAACC
>JAKJFB010000218.1 GCA_022705125.1 Pseudomonadota bacterium | reverse complement strand
GACGCAGGCGCTGCTCGATCTCTACACCATCGGCAAGGAAGTGCGGCACCGCGGCGGCAGCATCGACGGGCTGCGCATCGCGATGATCGGCGACCTGCGCTTCGGGCGCACCGTGCACTCGCTGTCGAAGCTGCTGGCCAACTTCGATCGCGTGCACCTGACCTGCATCGCGCCGGCGGAGCTGCGCATGCCGGGCGAGATCGTCGAGCACCTGCGCGCGCGCGGCCACACGGTGGTGGAATCGGACGCGATGGAGTCCTCGATCGGGCACGTCGACATCGCCTATTCCACGCGCATCCAGGAGGAGCGCTTTGCCAGCCGGGAGGAGGCGAACCTCTACCGCGGCCGCTATCGCCTGAACCAGGCGATCTACACCCAGTACTGCGAGCCGAACACGGTGATCATGCACCCGCTGCCGCGCGATTCGCGTGCCGAGGCGAACGAGCTCGACCCGGACCTCAACGAGAACCCCAATCTCGCGATCTTCCGCCAGACCGACAACGGCGTGCTGGTGCGCATGGCGCTGTTCGCGCTGGTGCTCGACGTGGTGCACCTGGTGGAGCGCTACGAGGCGCCCGTGAGCTGGTACACCGGCAAGCGTTTCGGCGAGTGAGGGCGCGATGAGGCAGTTCGGCCACAACGACGTCGAGATCGTCGAGGAAAAGACCGCCTGGAGCGGTTTCTGGAAGCTGAAGCTGTTCCGGCTTCGCCACCGGCGCTTCGCCGGCGGCTGGTCCGAGACGCTGACGCGCGAGCTGCACTGTCGCGGCGAGGCGGTAGGCGTGCTCCTGTACGACCCGACACTCGATGCGATCGGCATGGTCGAGCAGTTTCGTATCGGGGCGGCCTTTCGCGCCGGCAGCCCGTGGCTGCTGGAGCTGGTTGCCGGGCTGGTGGAGGAGGGCGAGACGCCGGCCGAGGTCGCGGTGCGCGAGACCACCGAGGAATCCGCCTGCGTGATCCGCGAGCTGCTGCCGGTGGCGGGTTATTTTTCCAGCCCCGGCGGCACCGACGAGTATTTCCACCTGTTCTGCGCGCGCGTGGACCTGGGCGATGCCGGCGGGCTGCACGGCAAGGCCGGCGAGCACGAAGACATCCGCCTGCACGTGATCCCGTATGCCGAGGTGGCGCAGCTGCAGCGCGACGGTCATTTCAACAACGCGCACACGCTGATCGCGCTGCAGTGGCTCGCGATGCACCGCGACGAAGTCCGCCGCGCGTGGACGTAGCGCGCGCCTTCCTCGCGCTCGACCCCGATGAGGCGTTGCGCGCGGGGCTGGCGGCGCTGGGCGAGCCCCTGCGCGCGCATTTCCCGTATGCCGCCGTGCGCTGGAGCGCGCCGGCCAACTACCACTTCACGCTGGTGTTCCTGGGGCAGGTCGCGCTGGCCGACATCCCGCGCATCCAGGCCTGCGTGACCCCGGTTGCGGCGACGTTGGCGCCCTTTCGCTACCGGCTGGGCGCGGTGCGCCCGTTCCCCACTGCGCGCTCTCCGCGCGTGATCGTGGCGCTGCCCGCGGACGCCTCGGGCTTCCTGGCCTGGCAGCAAGCGCTCGCGGCGGCGCTCGCCGGCGCGGGTTTCGCCATCGAGCGCCGTCCGTTCCGGGCGCACCTGAGTCTCGGGCGCTGGCGCTCGCGCTCGGGTTGCCCGCCCACCGCGGACTTCGCGCTCGACCTCGAGGGCAGCGCGACGCAGGTGTGCCTGTACGAAAGCCGCGAAGGTCGCTACTGGCCGCTGTTCAACGCGCCCTGCCGGGGATCGGACCCCGGTGCCTGAGTCCCAGGCGCGCGAGCGCACCGCAGACCGGCTGTTGCGTTCCAGTCTCGTGGTCGGCGGCATGACCATGATCTCGCGCGTCGCCGGTCTGGTGCGCGACGTGGTGATCGCCTCGATGCTCGGCGCCAACGCCAACGCGGATGCCTTCTTCGTCGCGTTCCGCGTGCCGCAGTTCCTGCGCCGGCTGTTCGCCGAGGGGGCGTTCGCGCAGGCCTTCGTGCCGGTGCTCGCGGAGTACCGCGCCACGCGCCCGGCGGAAGAGGTGAAAAGGCTGGTCGATGCGGTGTCCGGCGTGCTGGGCGCGGCGCTTCTGGCCGTCACGGCGCTGGCGGTGCTCGCAGCGCCGGTGGTGACGCTGGTGTTCGCGCCCGGCTTCGCGCAGATGCCGCAGAAGCTGGCGCTCACCGCGGAGCTGATCCGCATCACCTTCCCCTATCTCTTCTTCATCTCGCTGACCGGCTTCGCCGGCGCGGTGCTGAACAGCTACGCGCGCTTCGCGGTGCCGGCGATCACGCCGCTGTTCCTGAACCTGACGCTGATCGCCGGCGCGCTGGTGGCTTCGCGCTGGTTCGCCGAGCCGGTGTTCGCGCTGGCCTGGGCGGTGTTCATGGCCGGGCTGATCCAGCTGCTGTTCCAGGTTCCGTTCCTCGCGCGCATCCGGATGCTGCCGCGCCCGCGCCTCGACACCCGCCACCCGGGCGTGGGGCGCATCCTGAGGCTGATGCTGCCGGCGATGTTCGGCGTCTCGGTGAGCCAGATCAACCTGCTGCTCGACACCGTGCTGGCCTCCTTTCTGCCGACCGGCAGCGTGTCGTGGCTGTATTACTCGGAGCGGCTGACCGAGCTGCCGTTGGGGGTGTTCGGCATCGCGATCGCGACCGTGATCCTGCCGGGGCTGTCGCGCGAGTACTCGACGCAATCGAATGCCGAGTACCGCCGCACCCTCGACTGGGCGATCAGGATGATCCTGGCGATCGGCCTGCCGGCCAGCGTCGCGCTGGTGATCCTGGCCGGCCCCATCCTGGGCACGCTGTTCCAGTACGGGGCCATGAGCGCCCGCGACGTCGATATGGCCTCGCTCAGCCTGGCGGCGATGGCGCTGGGTCTGCCGGCCTTCATGCTGATCAAGGTGCTGGCCACCGCGTATTACTCGCGCCAGGACACCCGTACGCCGGTGCTCATCGGTATCAAGGCGATGATCGCGAACATGGGGCTCAACCTGCTGTTCGTGGTGCCGCTGCACCTGTTCTGGCAGGTGGGACACATGGGGCTGTCGCTCGCGACCACCGGGGCGGCCTGGCTCAATGCCGGCCTGCTGCTGCACGGGCTGATGCGCCGCGCGGTGTACCGCCCGGAGCCGGGCCTGCTGCGCGACGTGGGCAGGATGGGGGTGGCCGTGGCTCTCATGTGCGCGGTGCTGCTGCCGGCACTGCTCTGGATGCACGAGCTGGACACCCTGCACTGGAGCGCCCGGGTGCTGCGCCTGGGGCTGGTCTGCCTGGCGGGCATCGCGGTGTATCTCGGGGCCCTGGCGCTGCTGTTCCCCGTGGGTCGCCAAGCCTGTGGGTCGGCATTCCGTGGGTCGGCATTCATGCCGACAAAGCCCTCGGACAGGCACAAGTCCGGATGAATCCGGACCCACGGGAATGTCCGCATGAATGCGGACCTACTCTATAATCGCCGGCTTTGGCGGAACCCCGGGCGGGAGCACAGCGGATTGGAACTGATCAGGGGCTTGCACAACCTGCGCGAGCGCCACCATGGCAGCGTGGTGACCATCGGCGCCTTCGACGGGGTGCACCGGGGTCACCAGGCCGTGATCAGCGACCTGCTGGGGCGCTCGCGCGAGTTCGGGCTGCCCTCGACGGTGATCCTGTTCGAGCCGCTGCCGCGGGAATACTTTGCCCCGGTACGGTCGCCGCCGCGCCTGATGAGCTTTCGCGAGAAGTTCATGGTGCTGCGCCATCTCGGGGTGGACCGGGTGCTGCGCATCCGCTTCGACCGGCGATTCAGCATCATGTCGGCGCACGAGTTCATCGAGTCGGTGTTCGTGAAGGGCCTCGGCGCGCGCTATATCGTGGTGGGCGAGGACCTGCGCTTCGGCCACGACCGCGAGGGCAACATCGACCTGGCGCGCGAGGCCGGCGAGAAATACGGCTACGAGGTGAAGGCGACCAGCACGGTCGAGGTCCACGGCGAACGCGTCAGCAGCACGCGGCTGCGCGCGGTGCTGGGAGCGGGGGATTTCGAGGCCGCCGAACGCATGCTCGGGCGGCCGTATTTCATGACCGGCAAGGTGGTGTATGGCCGCCAGCTCGGCACCACCATCGGCGTGCCCACGGCGAACCTCGCGCTGCACCGCCACCGCGCGCCGCTGGCCGGCGTGTACGTGGCCGAGGTGCGCATCGGCGGGCGGCTGCTGCCGGCCGTGGCGAACGTGGGCACGCGGCCCACGGTGGACGAGGGCATCAAGGCGAACCTCGAGGTGCACATCCTCGACTTCGCGCAGAACATCTACGGACGCACGATCGACGTGATTTTCCGCCGCCAGATCCGCGACGAGCACAAGTTCGCCTCGGTGGACGAACTGCGCAATCGCATCGCCGACGACATCGAGGTGGCGCGTGCCTGGTTCGCCGCGCGCCCGCAAACCCACTGAACGAAGCAGCCCATGACAGACTACAAGCACACCCTGAACCTGCCGCAGACCGAGTTCGCCATGAAGGCGAACCTCGCGCAGCGCGAGCCGCAGATGCTGGCGCGCTGGCACGAGGAAGACGTCTACGGGCAGATCCGCGCCGCGCGTGCCGGGCGGCCGAAGTTCATCCTGCACGACGGCCCGCCCTACGCCAACGGCGAGATCCACATCGGGCACGCGGTCAACAAGATCCTGAAGGACATCATCGTCAAGGCGCGCACGCTCGACGGTTTCGACGCGCCCTACGTGCCGGGCTGGGACTGCCACGGGCTGCCGATCGAGCTGAACGTCGAGAAGAAGGTCGGCAAGGCCGGCGTGAAGATCAGCCACCACGAGTTCCGCACGCACTGCCGCGACTACGCGCGCAGCCAGGTGGAGCGCCAGCGCGAGGACTTCATCCGCCTCGGCGTGTTCGGCGACTGGGCCAACCCCTACCTGACGATGGACTTCGCCTTCGAGGCCGACATCGTGCGCGCGCTGGGGCGCATCGTCGCCAACGGGCATTTCGAGAAAGGCTCCAAGCCGGTGCACTGGTGCATGGACTGCGGCTCGGCGCTGGCCGAGGCCGAGGTCGAGTACCACGACAAGACCTCGCCCGCGGTGGACGTGCGCTTTCGCGCCGTCGACCCGGTGGCGCTGGCGCGAGTGTTCAACGTGGAGCTCGAGCCGTCGGCGAGCGTCTCGGTGCCGATCTGGACCACCACGCCATGGACGCTGCCGGCGAACCTCGCGGTGGCGCTGCACCCGCAGCTGCCCTACGTGCTGGTGCGCGCCGGCGAGGACGAAGGTGCGGAATATCTGGTGCTGGCCGAGGCGCTGGCGCGCCAGGCGCTGGCGCGCTGCGGCATCGAGCGCTACGAGATCCTCGGCGAATGCGCCGGC
>JAKJFB010000217.1 GCA_022705125.1 Pseudomonadota bacterium | reverse complement strand
CCTCGCCGCGCGCACCGCGTCCTGAGCCGCCACGCCGGCCCGCTATACTTGGCGGCATGCCCACGCCTGCCGCAATCTCACCTGCCGACGAAGGCATAGACCGCAAGGAGTTGCGTCGGCTGCTCACGCGCTTTCGCGCGATCAGCGCCGCGCGGCTCGAGCGCGTGCGCGGCATGCTGGCACCGCGCCAGCGCCAGTTCCTCGACCTGCTGCCGCTGCTGCTGCACATCGATCACCCCGCCCTGCCGGGCTACGTCTCGCAGCACACCCCCTGCGGCATCAGCGGCTACACGCCCTCGGCCACGGAACTCGCGCAGGCCAGGCGCCTCGCGATCAGCTTCAGCCCGCAGCGCCTGGTCACGCCCGAGCCGCGCCTGCACGCGGTCTACCTGATGGGCAGCTCGGGCACGCTCGGGCACTCCGACGGCAGCGACCTCGATATCTGGATCTGCTACCCCGATGAGCTCGGCAGCGAGGAGCTCGCGCTGCTGGCGCGCAAGGCCGTGCTGCTGCAGCAGTGGGCGCACGGCATCGGGCTGGAAGCGCACCTGTTCCTGATGAACGGCGAGAAATTCAAGCGCGGCCAGCGCGAGGCGCTGACCGGCGAGAACTGCGGGACGGCGCAGCACTACCTGCTGCTCGACGAGTTCTACCGCACCGCGATCCTGCTCGCCGGTCGCCTGCCGGCATGGTGGCTGATCCCGCCGCAGCACGAGCAGCACTACGACGAGTACTGCAGCCACCTGATGCGCAAGCGCTACGCAGGCCGTGCCGGGCTGGTGGATTTCGGGGGAATCGCGGAGCTGCCGGCGGGCGAGTTCCTCGGCGCCGGCATCTGGCAGCTCTACAAGGCCATCGACTCGCCCTACAAATCGGTACTCAAGCTGCTGCTGTTCGAGGTCTATGCGGCCGATCACCCGGCCGCCGCCTGCCTCAGCGCCGACTACAAGCGCGCGGTCTGCGCCGGACTCGAGGACATCGACGAGCTCGACCCCTACGTGATGGTCTACCGGCGCATCGAGCGTCACCTGCTGGCGCGCGAGCAGCCCGCGCGCCTGGAGATCGTGCGCCGCTGCCTGTACTACAAGGCGGGCAAGAAGCTGTCGCAGCCCCCGCGCGCGGGCATACCGTCGTGGCAGCGGCTGCTGATGGAGCGCCTGGTCGCCGAGTGGGGCTGGGACAGGGACAAGCTCGCGCTGCTCGACTCGCGCTCGCACTGGAAGATCCAGGACGTCGAGGCCGAGCGCAACGAACTGGTGAAGGAGCTCACCTCGAGCTACCGCTTCCTGTCGGAGTTCGCGCGCCGCGGCGATGCGGCTCGCGCCATCGAGGCGCGCGAGTTCAACATCCTCGGGCGCAGGCTCTTCGCGGCCTACGAGCGCAAGGCCGGCAAGATAGACGCCGTGAACCCGGGGCGCGCGATCAACGTCACCGAGAACGAGATCAGCATCGGCACCTTGCGCGTGGCCGACGGGGCGCCGGCGCTGTGGGCGGCCTGGGCCGGCGTCACGCGCGGCAGCGCCATGCCCGCCGGGCGCGCGCTCAGGCAGGCGCCCAGCCTGAGCGAACTGCTGTGCTGGTGCCTCGTGAACGGCGTGATCGGCGAGCGCACGCGCATCGCGGTGCGCGAGCGCGCCGACGGCCTGAGCGCCGGCGAGGTGCAGGGCATGCTGCGTGAACTGCGCGAGCACGTGCTGGGCGATCATGCCGACGTGGCACCGGGCGACGAGGCGTTCGCGAGCGCCGCGCGGGTCACGGACCTGCTGGTGTTCGTGAACGTCGCCGCGGATCCGATGCGCCTCGCGCGCGAACAGGGGCTGCAGCGCGTCAGCAGCCGCATCGACTCCCTCGGCTACAGCGCGCTGCGCGAGAACCTCGTGCTCAACGTCGAGACCGTGGCACGCAACAGCTGGGGCGAGCTGGTCAGCGCGCGGCATGCCGGCGTGGAGGGCCTGCTGCGATGCCTGCGCGACTTCCTGCCGCTGGCGCACGGCAATGCGGGCCTGCGCGTCGCGGTGCGCTGTTTCTGTCCCAGCCGCGCCGAGCCGATCGCGACCCGCGTGGGGGAAGTGTTCGGCGATCTCGCACACCACGTCCAGCGCGAGCGTGGCGCCAGCGCGCGCTACGTGCTGGAGATCCGCAACCAGCTGCACGTGCTGCAGCACCGGCGCGGCGCGGGCAGCAGTGCCAGCGCCGACAGCCTGGCGGCGCTCTACGAGGTCCTGGGCGAGCCACAGCCGCAGTGGTCCCCGCTCGCGATCGACCGCCATGCACTGGAGCGCACGCCGTTGCCGGTGATCGCCGCCCGCATGACGCCGTGGCGCTGCAGCGTCTTCAGCGAGGCGCGGGCCGAAGCCATCGCCGTCACGATCGTCGACGAGCACGGGTCCTTCCTGCGCGCGGAGTACGCCGGCGCGCGCGAGGGCACGCTGCTCGGCGCCATCGCGCAGTTCCTCGAATCGGTGCGCTATCGCCAGAACGGCAGCGGCGGCGCCGATCCCGCCGTGACGCGCGCGACCGAGCCGTCGCGCTTTTTCCGCCTGGTCCGCGCGGCCGGCGGGGACTACAGCGCCCAGGAGCTGCCCGCGCCCCCGGGCTACCGTCCCGGGTCCTTCCTGGAGGTGCAGGCCATCGCCGAGGCGCACGAGGGCGAGCCGCTGTTCACGGTGTACTGCGATGGCGTGGCCTTCTCGCAGCGCGAGCTCGGCGCCGAATTCCACGCGCGACTCGGCGCGTACATCCTCGGGCGGCGCCACGAAGCGAGTGCCTACCCGGTCTACCTCACCGATCTGGACCTGAGCGCCGTGGCGCCGGTCGCCGACGCGCCGCTGCAGACCGTGCACTACCTTCGCCACCGGCAGCGGCTGGAGGCCTCGATCAACGCCGCGCTCACGGGGAGCGATGCCATCCGCGACGGGCTGGCTATATAATCGCCGTCCATTTCCTGCGGACCGGCCACCGTGCGCTTGCTCATTCTCTCGACATTGCTCGGCGTCGCGCTGCTCGCCGGCTGCGGCCAGAAGGGCCCGCTGTTTCTGCCCCCCGAGACGCCGCCCGGCCAGGCCGGCACGCCATGACGGAGGCTTTCCACTACCGTGACGGCGTGCTGTGCGCCGAGGACGTCGCGCTGGATGACATCGCCGCGCGCTTCGGCACACCGGTCTACGTCTATTCGCGCGCGGCGATCGAGTCGCAGTACGACGCCTTCGCCGCGGCGCTGGCGGCGGCGCCCTCGCACCTGATCTGCTACGCCGTGAAGGCGAACTCGAACCTCGCGGTGCTGAACCTGCTCGCGCGCCGGGGCGCGGGTTTCGACATCGTCTCCGGCGGCGAGCTCCGGCGCGTGCTGATGGCCGGGGGCGACCCCGGGCGCATCGTGTTCTCCGGCGTCGCCAAGTCGCACGAGGACATCGTCGCCGCGCTCGAGGCCCGCATCCTCTGCTTCAACATCGAATCGCCCGCCGAGCTCGAGCGACTGCAGGCGGTCGCCGCCGGGCACGGCACCACCGCTCCGATCTCGATTCGCGTCAACCCGGACGTCGACGCGCAGAGCCACCCGTACATCTCCACCGGCCTGCGCGAGAACAAGTTCGGCGTCTCGATCAGCGAGGCGCCCGCGCTCTACGCGCGCGCCGCGGCCCTGCCGAACATCCGCGTCACCGGCATCGACTGCCACATCGGCTCGCAGCTGACCGCGCTCGGCCCCTTTGTCGATGCGCTCGAGCGCGTGCTGGCGATGGTCGACGAGCTCGCGGCGCAGGGCATCACGCTCGACCACATCGACGTGGGCGGCGGGCTCGGCGTGGTCTACGGCGAGGAGCATCCGCCCACGCCCGCCGAATACGCCGCGGCGCTGCTCGCGCGCTTCGGCAATCGCCCGCACACCCTGCTCACCGAGCCCGGGCGCGCGATCGTGGCGCGCGCCGGCGCGCTGCTCACCCGCGTCGAGTACCTGAAGGACAACGGCGACAAGCGCTTTGCGATCGTCGATGCCGGCATGAACGACCTGATCCGGCCCTCGCTGTACGGCGCCTGGATGGGCATCGAGGCAGTGCGCCCGCGCCACGACATCGAGCACGCCGTCTATGACGTGGTCGGGCCGGTGTGCGAATCCAGCGACTTCCTCGGCAAGAACCGCAGCCTGGCCCTGGCCGGCGGCGAGCTGCTCGCCGTGACCGGCGCGGGCGCGTACTCCTTCGCGATGAGCTCCAACTACAACAGCCGCTGCCGCCCGGCCGAGGTCATGGTCGACGGCGACACCGCATTCCTGGTGCGTGCCCGCGAGAGCTTCGAGGACCTGGTGCGCGGCGAGCAGCTGCTGCCGGCGGATGGCTGAGATGCTGCTGCGCTTCACCAAGATGCACGGCGCGGGCAACGACTTCGTCGTGCTCGACCTGATCACGCAATCGGTGCGCCTCGACGCGCCGTTGATCCGCTTCCTCGCCGACCGCCACCGCGGCATCGGCTGCGACCAGGTGCTGGTGGTAGAGCCGCCCACCGCTCCCGACATGGACTTCCTCTACCGCATCTACAACCAGGACGGCAGCGAGGCGCAGCAGTGCGGCAACGGCGCGCGCTGCGTGGCGAAGTTCATCCGCGACCGTCGCCTCAGCGCGAAGCGGCGCCTGCGCGTGGAAACGCTGGGCGGACCGATCAGCATGAGCTGCGGCAAGGGCAACGTGGTCACGGTGAGCATGGGGATCCCGCGCCTCTCACCGCAAGAAATACCATTCACGGCCGCCCGCCAGGCCACCGTCTATACTCTCGAAGCCTGCGGACAGCCGGTCGAGATCAGCGCCGTGTCGATGGGGAATCCCCACGCGGTGCTGGTGGTGGACGACGTGGAAACCGCTCCCGTTGCGACGCTCGGTCCGGTGCTGGAACAGCACCCGGACTTTCCCGAGCGCACCAACGTCGGCTTCATGCAGGTGCTGGACCGCGGTGAGGTGCGGTTGCGCGTGTTCGAGCGCGGCGCCGGCGAGACCATGGCCTGCGGCAGCGGTGCCTGCGCCGCGGTAGTGGCCGGCCGGATCCGCGGCCTGCTCGACGAGCGCGTGCGCGTGCACCTGCCGGGCGGATTCCTGCAGATCGAATGGCGGGGCGAAGGCGACCCGCTGATGATGACCGGCCCCGCGACCACGGTATTCGAAGGACAGATCGCAATATGAAAGAAGAATTCGGCGCCATCCTGCGCATGCGGGCGACGGAAGTCGAGGCGGACAACGAACCCGGCGTGGAGCAGGTGCTGGCGTACCTGGCGCGCCACCCGGACTTTTTCCTGCGCCACGAAGCCATCCTCGCCGAGCTCGAACTGCCGCACCGGGCCGGCGCCGCGGTGTCGCTGGTGGAGCGCCAGGTGGCGCTGCTGC
>JAKJFB010000216.1 GCA_022705125.1 Pseudomonadota bacterium | reverse complement strand
TGCGGTCGCACTGCCGAAGAGATCAACGGCGTGCCCACGCCGGCGCCCGGAGCGCAGGTCGCGGGGCAGCCCGATGCGGCGGCGTCCCCGGCGCAGGCGGCCGGCGTGCCCTTGCCGCCCAACGTCGCGGCCCGCGTCGGGGAAGGCAGCGATTGAGCGCGCGTCCGCATCTGCCTGCCAGCCTGCAGGTCTTCGAGCGCGGCTGGCTGTCGGCCAACAACGTGCTGCTGTTCGACGGCGACGAGGCGACCCTGATCGACTCCGGCTACGTGAGCCATGCCGACCAGACGGTGAAGCTGGTGCGCGCCGCGCTCGATGGCCGCAGTCTCGGCCGCCTCATCAACACGCACTCGCATTCCGACCACATCGGCGGCAACGCCAGCGTGCAGCGCGCCTTCGGCTGCAGCATCACGGTGCCCGAGGGCATGGCGCGCGCGGTCGAGGAGTGGGACGAGGAGGCGCTGCTGCTGAGCGTCGGCGCGCAGGCCGGCGAGCGCTTCCGCCATGACGCGACGCTCGCGGCCGGGGCGCGCTTCGTCGCCGGCGAGCTCGAATGGCAGGCGGTGGCCGCCCCCGGCCACGACATGGACGCGCTCGCCTACTACAACCCCGATCGCCGCATTCTCATCTCGGGCGATGCGCTCTGGCGCGACGGCTTCGGCATCCTGTTCGCCGAGGTGATGGGCCAGGGCGACGCGCTCGGCGAGGCGCGCCGCACCCTGGAGGCGATCGGCCGGCTCGCGGTGGATGCGGTGATTCCCGGCCATGGGGCCCCCTTCGCCGAATTCGACGACGCGCTCGAGCGCGCCTTCGCGCGCCTCCGCGCCTTCGAGGACGACGGCGCGCGCATGGCACGCAACGCGATCCGCGCCTGCATCACCTTCAAGCTGCTCGAGGTGCGCAGCATGGCGCTCGTCGAGCTGCCGCGGCATCTCGACGAGACCCCGCTGTACCGCACCGCCAACGCGCGCTTCCTCGGCCTCGACGCCGATGCGCTCGCCGCCTGGCTGGTGAAGGAGCTCGAGCGCGCCGGTGTGGCGCGGCGCGAGCACGGCATGCTGGTCGCGAGCTGAGGCGGGCGATGCGCGTGCCTGGCCGCCTCTTCGTCGCGTGCGACCGCCAATGCGCAGCGGGCCCGATGGACGCGTCGTCGTCGCGAGCTGGGTCATGCTCGCCGGCCTGATCCATGCAGAGCGGCCCGACGAGTTGCGCCGCGGCCTGCGCTGGCTGTACGGCTTCGTGCGCCCGCAGCGCCGCCGCATTGCCGGCCTGCTGCTGCTCTCCTGCGCGGCCACCCTGCTGGTGCTGCTGCAGCCCTGGCTGACCAAGCTGCTGATCGACGAGGGCCTGCTCGCGCGCGACTACCGCACCCTGCTGATGGTCGCCGGCGCGATGATCGCGGTCGGCATCGTCGGCACCGTGCTCGCCGGGGTGAACCGGCAATTGCACACCCGTCTGTCCGGCTCCATCCTGTTCGCGCTGCGCAGCGACCTCTATCGCCACCTGCAGACGCTGTCGCCCGCCTTCTACGGCCGTCAGCGCATGGGCGACCTGCTGTCGCGCCTCGACGGCGACGTCGCCGAGATCCAGCGTTTCGCTGTGGATAGCCTGTTCGCAGCGGTGAGCAGCGTGATCGGCCTGCTCGGCGCGGTGGCGCTGATGCTGAGCCTGTCGTGGAAGCTGTCCTTGCTGGTGCTGGTGCTGGTGCCGCTCGAGACGCTGTGGTTGCGGCGGATGCGGCGCAAGGTCGAGGCGCGCACGCGCACCGTGCGCGAGCGCGCGGCGGATGTCTCGAGCTTTCTGGTCGAGACCCTGCCGGCGATGAAGTTCATCCAGGCTTCGCGCCGCGAGGCCGACGAGCGCAGCCGGCTCGACGATCTCGGCGCGCGCTACCTCGACGATCTGCTGCGCCTGCAGCGCACCGAGTTCCTCACCCATGCGATCCCGTCCACGCTGACCTCGGCGACGCGCGCCGCCGCGTTCATGATCGGCGGCTGGTGGGTGATCGAGGGCAGCTGGCAGCTCGGCGCGCTGATCGCGTTCTCCACCTACCTCGGCATGGCCACCGGGCCGGTCAACAGCCTGCTCGGCCTGTATGTCGCGATCCAGCGCATGAGCGTGAGTCTGCGGCGGGTGAGCGAGCTGCGCGAGGCGCCGGCCGACGTCGTGGATAGCGCGCACCCCGGCGCGGCACAGCGGGCCGTGCCGGCGTGGCAGGGCCGGATCGAGTTCGATGCGGTCGTCTTCCACCACCAGGGACGCGCCGAGGCGGTGCTCGACGGCGCCCGACTGACGGTACCCGCGGGCAGCAAGGTCGCACTGAGCGGCGCTTCGGGCGTCGGCAAGTCCACGCTGATCGACCTGCTGCACCGTCATTACGACCCCCAGGCCGGGACCATCCGGCTCGACGGCGCCGACCTGCGCGCGCTGCCGCTCGGCGCGCTGCGCCGCGCGGTGGCGGTGGTGAGCCAGGACATCGTGCTGTTCCGCGGCACGCTCGCCGAGAACATCCGCTACGCTGCGCCGCAGGCGGACGAGGGGGCGGTGCGTGCCGCGGCGCGGCGGGCGCACCTCGACGCCTTGATCGCAAGCCTGCCACTGGGGCTGGAGACAGCGCTCGGCGAGCGCGGTCAGCAGCTCTCCGGCGGCCAGCGCCAGCGCATCGCGATCGCGCGTGCGCTGCTGCAGGAGCCGTGCGTCCTGGTGCTCGACGAGGCGACCTCGGCGGTCGACGAGGCGACCGAGGCGGCGATCATCGCCGAGGTCGATGCGCTCTTCGCCGGACGCACGCGGATCCTGATCAGCCACCGCGCGGCGACGCTCGCCGGTTGCGATCTGCGCGTGCACCTCGAGCGCGGGCGGCTTGAGGTGCTGCCGCCGGCGGCGGTGACGGTGCGGTCATGACGGTGCGGATCGCCGTGGTCGATAGCGGGTGCACGCCAGCACAGGCGCTGCAGGTGCGGGACGCGGTCGCCCTGGTGCTCGAAGACCGTGCCGTGCGCCAGGCGCCGGCCACCGCCGACGCGCTCGGCCACGGCGGTCGCGTGGCCGGGATCCTGCTGCATTGCGCGCCGCAGGCCGAGCTGCTGGTCGTCCAGGTGTTCCGCGAGCGCCTCACGACCACCGCGGCGCAGGTGGCGGCGGCGATCGACTGGGCGGTGGCGAACGGCGCCCAGCTCGTCAATCTGAGTCTGGGCCTGCGCGAACCGCGGCCGGTGCTGGCCGAGGCCTGCGCGCGCGCACTGGCGGCCGGCACCGTGCTGTGCGCGGCGGCGCCCGCGCGCGGCCAGACCGTGTATCCGGCGGGTTTTCCGGGCGTGCTGCGGGTGACCGGAGATGCGCGCTGCGCACCCGGCGAGCTCGCCGCGATCGGCTCCGCCGAGATCGATTTCGGTGCCCATGTGCGGCCGCTCGACGGTAGCCTCGCCGGCGCGGGTGCGAGCATGGCCTGTGCCTGGTTCACCGGACTGGCCGCGCGGCACTTCGCGCGGGGCGGCGACGCGGACGCACTGCGTGCCTGGCTGGTCGAGCAGGCGCGCCACCACGGTGTGGACGACCCGAGGAGAAGACAGCATGGCGGCTGACGGCATCGTCATCCTCGGCGCCGGCCCCGCGGGCGCGGCGGTGGCGATCGGACTGGCGCGGATGGGCGAGCCGGTGGTGCTGGTGGGCGAGCCGCGCCGTTTCGCCGCGGTCGAGGGCGTCTCGGCGCGCGTCATCGACGCGCTGCGCGGCCTCGGCCTGCAGCGGGCGCTGACGGCGTTCGCGCCGCCTTCGCCGCGGCGGGCGGTGTGGAATGGCACCTACACCGAGGCGAACGTGGAGAGCCTGGTCGACCGCCAGCGCTTCGACCAGGGGCTGCTCGAGGACTTGGAGCGCCTCGGCGTGCCCGTGGTGCGCGGCCGGGTGACGGCGCTGCACCCCGCGCCAGGGGGCCATGAGCTGGAGATCGACACCGATGCCGGGCCGCGCCGCATGGCGGCGGGCTTCCTCGTCGAGGCGCGCGGCCGCGCCGCGCCCGGCGGGGGGGCGCCGCGGGTGCGCGGAGTGGAGACGGTGTCGCTGCTGCAGTACTGGCAGGGACCGGCGGGCGAGGCGGGCTCGACCGTTCTCAGCGTCGAGGATGGCTGGATGTGGATGGCCGCGTTGGCCGATGGACGGCGCTATCTGCAGCTGACGGTGGACGTTGCCAGCGCCGACCTGCCGCCGAAAAGGGCCCTGGGCGACTACTGCAGCGCACGGTTTCACGCGGTCGAGGCGGCGGCGCCCTTCGTCCGCGACGCGCAGCCGGTCGGCGAACCGCACGCGCGCACCAGCACGGCGGTGCTCAACGAATCGGTGGCCGGCGACGACTGGATCCGCGTCGGCGATGCGGCGATGGCGGTCGATCCTCTCTCGGGCAACGGTATCTTCCAGGCGCTGTCGTCCGCGCTGCAGGCACCGGCGGTGGTGGCTACCCTCCGTCACGATCGGGGCCGCACCGCGCTCGCGCAGCACTTCCATACGCGGCGTATCGAGCACCTGTTCCACCGCTTCGCCCGAATCGGGCGCGATTTCTACGCTCAGGAAGCGCGCTGGCCGCAGGCGCCGTTCTGGGCCGCGCGCCGCGGCTGGCCGGATGCCCTGCCGCTGCACGCCAAGGTGAGGCCGGAGACCGTGCGTGTTGCGCGCGGGCCGGTGGTGTGCGCGGGGCGGATCGTCGAGCAAGACGTCGTGGTGACGCCCGACCAGCCGCTCGGCGTTTGGCACCTCGATGGTCTGGCGGTGGCGCCCATGCTTGCCGCCTTGCGTCGAGAGGGAGGCGATGCGCTGGAAAAAGCTGCCGGCGAGGCGCTGCTGTGCGCGCGTTTCGGGCTCGAGCGTGCGCGTGCCGCCGCCTTGCTGGCCTGGATGCGGGCACAGAACTGGCTGGATTGAGCGCCGCCTGCATCCATTTCGTCTCCCGGACGGCGGAGCGTGTTGCCGATTTGGGCTAATGGTTCCAGCAAAAGATTTTATTTTTCGCCCGCCGCGCCTGCTCAGCCCGCGCGCCTGAGCGTGTCCGACGGCAGCTCGCCGAACATCGTCTTGTACTCGGCGGAGAAGTGCGACAGGTGCCAGAAGCCCCAGCGTGCGGCGATGTCGGCGACCGTGCCGCGACCATTGGGGTCCGCGGCCTTGAGCGAGCGGCGCACCGCATTCAGGCGGATCGCGCGCAGGAACTTGACCGGGTTGAGATCGAGCACGTCCTGGAAGCTGTACTGCAGGGTGCGGCGCGAGATGCCGAGCTCGATGCACAGGTCGGCGACCGTGATCGGCTCGTCGATGTGGGCCTCCATGTAGGCGCGCGCGCGCGCCACCACCTGCTGGCGGGCGCGACAGGACGGTGC
>JAKJFB010000215.1 GCA_022705125.1 Pseudomonadota bacterium | reverse complement strand
CCGCGCCAACGCTCCGATGCGCGTGATCAGTGCCCAACGCTCAGCGCGCCGCCCGCGGCATCCACAGGCCGGCGGCCGAGATGATGTCGCGTTGTACTTCGTTCGCGCCGCCGCCGAAGGTGAGGATCGAGGAGGTGCGGTAGAGACGCTCGATGCGCGCCTTCGCCACCTGCCCGACCGGCGAATGCCGGCTGACCAGCGAGGCCTGCCCGACCACCTCGCCGAGCAGACGGTAGAGCTCGATGAAGAACTCGGAGCCGTAGACCTTCACGGCAGAGGCATCGGCCATGTCGAGCGTGCTGTGGGTCATCGCCCAAGCCTGCTTGTAGCACATGAGCTTCAGCGCCTCGAGGCCGGCGCGCGCGCGCGCCAGGTTCATCTGCACCCAGGGCTGGTCGACCAGGCGCTGGCCGTTGGCGAGCGTCGCGTCGGCCGCCCACTGCGTGATCGTGTTCAGCAGCACCGCGGTGGGACCGTAGTTCATCAGGCTCAGGCGCTCGCGGTTCAGCTGCCCGGTGATGAGCTTCCAGCCGCCGTTGAGCTCGCCGACCAGGTTCTGGCGCGTGACGCGCACGTTGTCGTAGTAGGTCGCGTTGGTGCGCACGCCACCGAGCGTGTGCACCGGCGTGCAGCTCCAGCCCGGGTCCGTAGTAGGGATCAGGAACATCGAGATGCCCTTGTGGCGCTTTGCCGGATCGGGATCCGTGCGCACGGCAATCCACACGTATTCGCTGATGTGCGCCAGACTGGTCCACATCTTCTGGCCATTGATGACCCAGCCGTCGCCGTCGGGGACAGCGGAGGTCTTCAGCGACGCGAGATCGGTACCGGCGCCCGGCTCGGAGTAGCCGATCGCGATGCACAGATCGCCCGAGAGGATCTTCGGCACGATCTCGCGGCGATGGTAGTCGTTGCCGTGCTCGGCCAGCGTGGGGCCGATCGACTCCGAGGTGAGGAAGGGGAACGGGAAACCCGAGCGCATCACCTCCTCGACGAAGATGAACTGCTCCAGCGGCGTCATGCCGCGCCCGCCGAGTTCCTTCGGCCAGCCCAAGCCGATCCAGCCGTCGCGCCCCATCTGGCGCATCGCCGCCTTCCACAGCGGGCCCCCGCCCTCGCCGGGGCTCTCCTCGAGCTCCGCGTCCAGTTCGGGGGTGATCAGCGCCTTGAAATAGGCGCGCAACTCCTGGCGCAGGCGCTCCTGTTCGGGTGTGAACTCGACTTTCATCCGCATCTCTCCTGGGACCGGGTGCCGCGTTGTTCCGGGGGCGGCATCGCCGACGCATGCTGCCGCCGCGAGTCATATGTCGGCAAGCGCAAAAAAGCATCAGCGCGCGCTGACAATAGCGCTCACCAGAGCCCGTTGCGGTTGCTGGCGCGGGGCCGCGGGCTGTATCCTTCGCGCTCGCTCCGGCGCGGCAATACGGCCCGCGCCCCACCCACCAGCAAAGCAACCCGGTCGCGCGCGGCAGGGGTGCGGACGCGGAGAACATGCATGACTGCAAAACCCAAGGTCGCGGCCCTCGAGGGCTGGTTCACGCTCGACGAACAGGCGCCGCAGCTGCTGGGCTCGCGCTGCAAGGCCTGCGCCACGGTCTACTTCCCGAAGCAGACCAGCTTCTGCCGCAACCCGGCCTGCGAGGGCACCGAGTTCGAGGAAGCGCCGCTGTCGCGCCGCGGTCGCGTGTGGTCCTGCACCAACGCCTCGTACCAGCCGCCGGAACCCTTCGTGGCGCCCGAGCCCTTCGTGCCGTTCACGATCGCCGCCGTCGAGCTCGAAGCCGAGCGCATGGTGGTGCTGGGGCAGGTCGTGGCCGGCGTCGAGGTCACCGACCTGAAGGTCGGCCAGGAAATGGAGCTGGTGCTGGATACGCTCTACACCGACGACGAGTCGGAAAAGATGATCTGGAAATGGAAACCCGTGGCCTGAGGAGTAGGCAAGCATGAGCAATGACATCGCCATTCTCGGCGTCGGGATGCACCCCTGGGGCAAGTGGGGCAGGAACTTCGTCGAATACGGCGTGCACGCGGCGCGCGCCGCTATCGCCGATGCCGGCGTGCGCTGGCAGGACATCCGCTTCGTCTCGGGTGCCGCCACGATGCGCTGCGGCTACCCGGGCTACGTGGCCGGCGCGACCTTCGCGCAGGCGCTGGGCTGGCAGGGCGCCCAGGTGAACACGTCGTACGCGGCCTGCGCCTCGGGCTCGCAGGCGCTCGCCGCCGCGCGCGCGAAGATCCTCGCGGGCGAATGCGAGGTGGCGCTGGTCGTCGGCGCCGACACCACGCCGAAGGGCTTCCTGGCGCCGGCCAAGGGCTACCGTCCCGACGATCCGGACTGGGTGCGCTTCCTGGTCGGCATCACCAACCCGACCTACTTCGCGCTCTACGCGCGCCGGCGCATGGACCTCTACGGCGACACCGAGGACGACTTCGGCCTGGTGAAGATCAAGAACAGCGAGCACGGATTCACCAACCCGAACGCGCGCTATCGCAAGAAGTTCACGATGGACGACGTGCACGCCTCGCCGATGGTCGCGCATCCGCTGCGCCTGCTGCAGATCTGCGCGACCTCCGACGGCGGTGCGGCACTGGTGGTCTCGAGCATGGACTATGCGCGGCGCATTGGCCGCGCTGACGCGGTGCGCGTCGCGGCGATCTCGACCGTGACCCCGACCTTCGCCAGCGAAGTCGTGGAGATGCCCGACATCGCGACCGACTCGGCCGCCGCCGCTGCCGTGGACACGCACCGGTTCCGCGCCTCGATCCCGCTGAAGGCCTACGAGGAAGCCGGCGTCGCGCCACGCGACGTGAACGTGGCCGAGGTCTACGACCTGTCCTCCGCGCTCGAACTGGACTGGATGGAAGACCTGCAGCTGTGCCCGCGCGGCGAGGCGGCACGCATGGTGCGCGCCGGCGAGACGCGCATCGGCGGCCGCGTGCCGGTAAATCCCTCCGGCGGGCTTGCCTGCTTCGGCGAGGCGGTGCCCGCGCAGGCGCTGGCGCAGGTCTGCGAGCTCACGTGGCAGCTGCGCGGCCAGGGCGGCGAACGCCAGGTCGAGGGCGCGAAGGTCGGCATCACCGCGAACCAGGGCCTGTTCGGCCACGGCTCCTCGGTGATCGTCAAGCGCTGAGCCGTCCGTGATCGCCGCGCCATGAAGAACGAATTGCACAACCTGTTCGCCAACAACCGGCGCTGGGCCGCCGCGATCCGCGACCGCGATCCGGCCTTCTTCGAGACGCTGGCGCGCCAGCAGTCGCCTGAGTACCTGTGGATCGGCTGCTCCGACAGCCGCGTGCCGGCCAACGAGATCATCGGGCTGTTGCCCGGCGAGGTCTTCGTGCACCGCAACGTCGCCAACCTAATGCTGCATACCGACCTCAACTGCCTGTCGATCATCCAGTACGCGGTCGACGTGCTGAACGTCAAGCACATCATGGTCGTCGGCCATTACGGCTGCGGCGGCGTGGCCGCGGCGCTGCGCAACCGCAAGTTCGGCCTCGCCGACAACTGGCTGCGCCACGTGCAGGACGTGCAGAAGAAGCACGCCGCCACCTTCGCCAACGCGCATCCCGTGGACGACGACGCGCTGCTGGTCGACCGGCTGTGCGAGCTGAACGTGATCGAGCAGGTGCAGAACGTCTGCCAGACCACCGTGGTGCAGGACGCCTGGGAGCGCGGGCAGGATCTCACCGTGCACGGCTGGATCTACCGCCTGCAGGACGGGGAGCTGCGCGACCTGTGCGCCACCGCCGCCAGCCCCGCCGAGGTCGATGGCGCGATTCAGGCCGCGATCGCGCGGCTGACGCCGCTCGCCCCGTGAGCGGCGGATGATCCATCTTTCCGGCGTCGCGCTCGCGCGCGGCGCGAAAACACTGCTCGCCGACGCCGAACTGCGCATCCACGCCGGCGAGCGCGTGGGGGTGATCGGGCAGAACGGCTGCGGCAAATCCACGCTGTTCGCGCTGCTGCGCGGCGAGATCCAGCCCGATGCCGGCACGGCGAGCATGCCCGCCGACTGGCGCATCGCGGCGATGGAGCAGGAAGTCGTCGGCACCGAGCGCAGGGCCATCGACTTCGTGCTGGACGGCGACACCGAGTTCCGCGCGCTCGAGGCGGCGATGGAAACGGCCGGCGGCGAGCAGCTCGGCGAGATCCACGCGCGCTTCGCCGCCATCGACGGCTACCGCGCCGCGGCGCGCGCGCACGAACTGCTCGACGGCCTGGGCTTCGCCACGGCCGAGCGCGAACGGGCGGTGCGCGAATTCTCCGGCGGCTGGCGCCTGCGGCTCGCGCTGGCGCGCACGCTGATGTGCCCGAGCGACCTGATGCTGCTCGACGAGCCCACCAACCACCTCGACCTCGACGCGCTGGTGTGGCTGGAAGCGTGGCTCGCGCGCTATCCCGGCACGCTGATCCTGATCTCGCACGACCGCGATTTCCTCGACAACGTCTGCAACCGCATCGTCGCCTTCGAGGGCGGCACGCTCAGCCTGTACCGCGGCAACTATTCGGCCTTCGAACGCCAGCGCGCCGAGAAGCTCGCCGGCCAGCAGCAGGCCTTCCAGAAGCAGCAGCAGCGCATCCAGGAGATCGAGGGCTTCGTGGCGCGCTTTCGCGCCCAGGCCACCAAGGCGCGCCAGGCGCAGAGCCGCCTGAAGGAACTGGAGCGCATGACGCGCATCGCGCCCGCGCACATCGACTCGCAGTTCACGCTGCGCCTGCCCTGCTACGAGCGCGTCTCCACGCCGCTGCTCAATTTCGAGCGCGCCGCGCTGGGGTACGGCGACACGGTCATCCTGCCAAGGGTGGAGCTCGGCATCATGCCGGCGCAGCGCATCGGCCTGCTCGGCCCGAACGGCGCCGGCAAGTCGACGCTGATCAAGACGATCGCCGGCGAGCTGGCGCCGCTCGCGGGCCTGCGCCACACCGGCGAGCACCTGCGCATCGGCTACTTCGCGCAGCACCAGCTGGAAGCGCTGGACCTCGCGGCCACGCCCTTCCTGCACGTGCAGCGCCTCAGCCCCGCGGCGAGCGAGCAATCGATCCGCGACTTCCTCGGCGGCTACGGCTTCCACGGCGACCAGGCACTGGGCACCGTGGGCAATTTCTCGGGCGGCGAGCAGGCACGGCTCGCCCTCGCGCTGGTGGCCTGGCAGAAACCGAACCTGCTGCTGCTCGACGAGCCCACCAACCACCTCGACCTCGAGATGCGCCACGCGCTGACGCTCGCGCTGCAGGAATACCCCGGCGCGGTGCTGATCGTCTCGCACGACCGCCACCTGCTGCGCAACACGGTCGACGAGTTCCTGCTGGTGGCCGACGGCCGCGTCGAGCCCTTCGACGGCGACCTCGACGACTACCGCAAGCTGCTGCTGGAAAAGCGTGCCGCGCCGGC
>JAKJFB010000214.1 GCA_022705125.1 Pseudomonadota bacterium | reverse complement strand
GCCTGGTTCAGCGCCGTCGAGCCCGAGCCGCAGGCATTCTCGATATTGATGATCGGGAACTTGCCGAGACCGATCGAGCTCAGCACCACCTGGCCGCGGATCGATTCCTGCCCGGTCACGAGGCCGGCCGCGCAGTTGCCCACGTAGGCGGCCTCGATCTCCGTCGGGCTGATGCCGGCATCCTGTATCGCCTCGAGCGCCGGCTGGCCGCCGAGCCACTTGATGCTCTTGTCCATGTGCTTGCCGAACGGGGTCATGCCCACACCGGCGACGATCGCATTCACTCGCATGGCAGCAGCCCTCCCGGGGTGGTCAGATCATGCCGGCGCGCGGCAGGTTGTACTTCTGGCGCAGGGCCTCGAGCTCTTCCTCGCGACCCGGCAGCTTGGCCGGTGCCTGGAAGAAGCGGTCGCGCGTCAGCTCCTCGACCACCGCCTGCGAGCGCGGGAAGGGGTTGGCGAGCGAGTTCAACTGGAACAACTGCTCGAAGGGTTGGCGCGGACGCTGGCCGCCGGCCTCCTTCGACTCGGCCGGGTAGCCCACGGTCTGAACCACCACGACGCGCTGCTGCTCGCCGAAGTTGAAGGCCTTCTCGACCTTCTTCCAGTTCGCCGAGCCCTGGCAACAGCAGCCGAGGCCCTGCTCGATGGCCATCAGCGTGGCCTGCGCAACGGCCTGGCCGAGGTCCATGTCGACCATCCCGGGCCCCTTCAGCGCGTCGGCTGATTTGCGAAAGACCGGTACCAGCGTGTTGTTCAGTTCCTCGTAGCGGTCGGGCCCGTAGCCGAGCGCGCCGATGTCGACGAGCTCGATCAGGCGATCGGCCGCGTAGTCCATCGCGGTGCCTTCCACGTACCACAGGATCACGATCGGCGCCTGCTGGATCTGGAAGCCGCCGACCGGCGAGGGCAGGGAGTCGATCTGCTCCTGCGTGGCCGAATGGCGGTCCACCACGAGCGCGCGCGCGGCGTTGTTGTTGCCAAAGTGCGAGGCGATGCGCGCGGCCTCCAGCATGCGCTGGATCTTTTCCAGCTCCACCGGGCGGTCCGGGTCGAGGTAGCGGTAGGAGCGGCGGGTGCCGATGGCTTCGCGAAGTTCCATGTGACTGTCCTTTGGGAGTGCGGTTGGGTGAGTTGAAGGGTTGGCTAGAGGCGCGAGGCGGCCATCAGGCCGAGCATGCCGTTCTCGCCGTCCTCGATCAGCGAGGAGCGCGCGTCGCGGAACAACTTCTCGGCCAGGTACTCGTGCGTGAGCCCGTTGCCGCCGAGAACCTGGATCGCGTCGTGCGCGACTTCGAAGGCGGTTTGCGTTGCGAACACCTTGGCCGACGCCGCGTACTGGAAGGGTACGCCGCCGGGCAGCGTCGCGTCGGCGATCGCCACGCGGCGCACGTGCGAGCGGGCGACCTCGAGCTTCTGGAACATGCCGAAGATGCGGGTCTTCACGTTCTGGTGCTCGATGATCGGACAGCCGCCCTGTACCCACTGCCTGGCGTAGTCCAGCGCCAGGTCGTAGGCCGCGCGCGCCACGCCGACGAACTGCTGGCCCATCGCGATGTTGGCGCCCTTGAGGTTCAT
Organism: Pseudomonadota bacterium; assembly: GCA_022705125.1. The sequence continues at coordinate 3,826 of JAKJFB010000214.1, read as the reverse complement.
TTCCCAGATCAGCGGGTAAAGCTCGGGTCCCTCGCCGAGCAGGAACTGCGCCGGCACCTCGACGTTGTCGAAGAAGATCTCGCCCTGGTTCAGCGCGCGCTGGCCGATTTTCTCCAGCGGCTTGCCCTTGCTCACACCGGGCAGGTCGAAAGGCATCAGGAACACCGCCCCGTCGGCGAGCCCCACCGGGGAATTCTCTAAGCTGGCGAACACGATGCCCGAGCCCGCCAGCGTGCCGCCCGAGACCCAGGCGGCCTTCTGCCCGTTCAGCACGTAGTTCGCCCCGTCGCGGCGGCATTTCAGCGCGGGCTTGATGCGCGGGTTGCGGTAGGCGGGCTCGGTGAAGGCCACGATGTCGCTGCCGTGCCCGGGCTCGGTGAGCGCGAGACAGCACAGCTCGTCGCGCGCGCCGAAGAACTCGGTCAGGTCCGCACGCCCGGAGGCGCGGGCGATCTCCGGGGCGATGTTCAGCAGGCCGCAGGTGATGAACAGGCCCACGTCACCGGCGCTCAGTTCCTCCAGCACGATGCAGTGCAGCAGTGCCTTCTCTGCCGGTGCGAGCGAAGGGTCATCGACCGAGGCGCCGCCGGCGAAGCCGAGCGCCTTGAAGCCCTCGAGCACGGCCCACAGCGGCGAGTCCCCTGCGATCACGGCTTCGGCCGACATCCGGTCCAGCGCGATGCCGGCGGGACGCATGACTTCGGTCGCGAATCGGCGGCAGGTGTCGCGGATTGCCCGCATTTCATCCGAAAGTCCAGGATCGAGATCGAAATCCATGGGGAAGCCTCGCCGGTGTCGCTCATGATGGCAGCATTGGATCAGCCAATAATCAACTCGTCAATAGATTATTGTGGCTGGCGCTGCCCACTCTGGGCCGGGTCGTGCGGCGTGCGCAGCAGCTGGCCGCGCAGCAGGCGCTCGAAGGCGCGCACGCGCGCCGCGAACTGGTCCTCGTCGCCGTCGGTTTCATGCGAAATCGAGAGCCCCATGGTCAGCGTCAACAGCAGGCCGGCGGCGTCGTCGACGCCGACGCCCTCGGCCAGTTCGCCGCGCGCCTCGGCGCGTTGCATCAACTCACGGAAGAAGGCTGGAAAAGCGTCGGCGACATCCGCGCGCAGCCATTCCAGCTCGCGGTTGTGGCGTATCTCGGCGGCGGCGTTGCCACCGAAACGGATGATTCCCGGCCAGTCGCGCGACAGCAAGATCACGCGCTCCAGCCCCAGGCACAGCTGGTCGACGCAGCTGCGCCCGGAGGCCTCGACGCTGGCGGCACGGTAGGTCTCGACCAGCGCGAGGGTGCACTGGCGCAGCGCCTCCTGGAAGATCGCGGACTTGGAGTCGAAGTAGTGGTACAGCGAGCCGCTGGTGATGCCGGCGGCCTGCGCGATGTCGCGGTTGCTGGTCTGCGCATAACCCGAGCGCGCGAAACAGTAGACCGCGGCACGCAGGATTTTCTCGCGCGTGACCGTGGCCACGCCGCTGCCCTCGGGACGTCCGCGGCGGCGCGGTGGCACGGCGCCGGATCCCGTGGTGGCTTTCTTCATTCGCGGTTGCGCGCCGGCTGAAGCACCTGCTCGACGAACAGCCGCAACGATGCCCAGGCCGCATCGAGCGGCACGCCGCCGGCCAGCGGGTGCAATACCGCGTTGTGCTTGCCACCGTCGCCGAGCAGCGCGCGCGCCTCGGCAGGCGTCATGATCGCGAAGCGACCGCTTCGCCTGAGCTCATCGACGCTTGCCGCGGCGCCTTCGCTGGGGCGTCGCACGCCCTCGACTTTCCAGCTGTCGTACTCCTGCATCTCGCGCAGGAAATAGGGGCCGAGGCGTTCCCAGGCCTGCCCGGGATCCGGGTCCACGAACAGCATCGTGTTGCCCGCGCCCGGGTGAACGACGAAGCCGCGCTTGCCGTGGTGCTCGAGGGCCTCGCGGTAGACCTTCTCCAGCGCGGGATCCTCGAACGGCGGATAGAAGGGCAGCCCGAAGCGCGCGGCGCGGCGTGCGGCCACGGCGCTCATTCCCCCGACGAAGAACAGCGGATGGGGGCGCGACTGCGGCACGGGCGTCACGCGGATCCGCCGTCCCTTGTAATCGAACGGTTCCCCGCGCCAGGCCTCGAGCAGGGTTGCTATCACCTCGTCCATCAGCCGGCCGCGTGCGCTCCAGTCCTTGCCGAGGGCATGGTATTCCTCGGGCCGGTAGCCGCTGCCGGCCACGAAGCTGAAGCGCCCGTCGCTGATCAGGTCCAGAACAGCGATGTCCTCCGCCAGACGCACGGGGTCGTATAGCGTCACCAGCAGCGCGGTCACGCTGATGCGTACTCGCTGGGTGCGCGCCGCAATGGCGGCCGCCATGGTCAGCGGACTGGGCAGCCAGCCATTCCCGGCGCCGTGATGCTCTTCCAGTGCCACGGCGTCGAAGCCGTGCGCGTCGACGTAGGCCGCCATGTCCAGTGCCGCCCGGTAGCGCTTCGCCTCGTCGCGCGGGTCCGGCTGCAGGCCGGTCATGTTCAGGCGCAGTGCGGTGCTGAACGTCATGGATTGCGCAATTGCATGGCTTGCCCCTGGCCCGGCGTGATGATCGGGAAATAGCGGAACGGAGCATATCCCCGGCTCTCGCCGTCGCGCAAACGCGGTGTCCCCGCTCAGCGCGTGCTCGCCCCGATCGAGGCCTGGGCGCGGACGCTCCCCGGGAAATTGGCGAGCGTCCGCTGCGCTGTGGCATGATCCCGCTACCGCCGGCGAGCAGTGACGAGGGACGCGAATGATGACCCGGGACGCATTCATCTGTGACGCCGCGCGCACGCCGATCGGGCGCTACGGCGGCGTGCTGGCAGGCGTGCGCACCGACGATCTCGGCGCCGTGCCGCTGCGGGCGCTCATGGCGCGCAACCCGGGCGTCGACTGGTCTGGCGTGGACGACGTGTACTACGGTTGCGCGAACCAGGCGGGCGAGGACAACCGTAACGTGGCGCGCATCAGCGCGCTGCTGGCGGGCTTGCCCCTGACGGTGCCCGGTGTGACGCTCAACCGTCTCTGCGGCAGCGGCATGGACGCAATTGGTTCGGCGGCGCGCGCGATCCGCTGCGCCGAGGCCTCGCTGGTGCTCGCCGGGGGCGTCGAGTCGATGTCGCGTGCGCCCTTCGTGATGCCCAAGGCCAACAGCGCCTTCAGCCGCGAGGCGCAGATATACGACACCACGCTCGGCTGGCGCTTCGTGAATCCGCTGATCGAGTTGCAGTACGGCGTGGACTCGATGCCGGAGACCGGCGAAAACGTCGCCGCGGGGTTCGGCATCGCGCGCGCCGACCAGGACCTGTTCGCGTGGCGCAGCCAGCAGCGCGCGGGCGCGGCCATCACCTCCGGCTTTTTCGCCCGCGAGATCGTGCCGGTCAGCATCGCGCGGCGCCGGCAGGAGCCGCTGCTGATCGATCGCGACGAGCATCCGCGCCCCGACACGACGCTGGAGGCGCTGGCGAAGCTGCGCCCGGTGTTCGCGGCGAAGGGCAGCGTCACGGCCGGCAACAGCTCGCAGACCTCCGACGGCGCCGGTGCGCTGATCCTGGTGTCCGAGCGCATCCTGAAGCAGTTCTCGCTGACGCCGCTGGCGCGCTTCGTGTCGTTCGCCATCAAGGGCGTGCCGCCCGAAATCATGGGCATCGGCCCGATCGCCGCCATCCCGGCCGCGCTGCAGAAGGCCGGCCTGAAGGCCAGCGACATGGACTGGGTGGAACTCAACGAGGCCTTCGCCGCGCAGAGCCTGGCCGTGATGAACGATCTCGACAGCAAGGGCTTCGAATTGGACCGCGCCAAGGTCAACCCGAACGGTGG
>JAKJFB010000213.1 GCA_022705125.1 Pseudomonadota bacterium | reverse complement strand
CACCACGCCGTTCGCCCGCATCCTGATGGCCTTTGCGACACCCTCTGAAGCCGGACCTACGAGACGCCCTGCAGGCTCTCCAGCTGCGCCAGCAGCGTGTCGCGCTGGGCGCTGATCTCGGCGAGCCGCGCGCGCTCCTTGGCAACCACCTCGGCCGGGGCCTTGGCGGTGAAGCCGGGGTTGTCGAGCTTGGCGGCCAGGCGCTCGACTTCCTTGCCGAGCTTGTCGCCCTCGCGAGCCAGGCGCCCGCGCTCGGCTGCGACATCGATCAGGCCTGCCAGCGGTACCAGCAGTTCGAGTTGTCCGACGACCTGCGCCGCCGACGGCGGAGCTTCCTCGCCGTCGAGCCAGGTGCTGCCACCGAGTTTCGCCAGGGCGTGCAGGAGGTCGCGGTGCTCGGTCATGCGGCGGCGGTCCTCGTCGCTGCCGTTGCGCGCGAGCAGCGGCAGCTGGCGCCCCGGCGCGATGTTGAGCTCGCCGCGTATGTTGCGCACCGCCACGATCACCTGCTTCAGCCACTCGATGTCGGCGCTCGCGGCCTCGTCGAGCAGCGACACCTCGGCCTGCGGATACGGCGCCAGCATGATGGTCGCGCCCGCACGTCCCGCGAGCGGCGCCACGCGCTGCCAGATCTCCTCGGTGATGAACGGGATGAACGGGTGCGCGAGCCGCAGCACCGTCTCGAGCACGCCGAGCAGCGTGCGCCGCGTGCCGCGTGCCTGGCGCGGCTCGGCGCTGGCGGCGAGCAGCGGCTTGCTGAGCTCCAGGTACCAGTCGCAGTAGTCGTTCCAGGTGAACTCGTAGAGCGCCTGCGAGGCGAGGTCGAATCGGAAGCCCGCGATCGCGCGCTCGATCTCCGCGATGGTCTGCTGCAGGCGCGAGAGGATCCATCGATCGGGCAGCGCCAGCGTGAAATCGGCGTCCGGTGCCGTGCCGCAGTCCTTGCCCTCGGTGTTCATCATCACGAAGCGCGCGGCATTCCACAGCTTGTTGCAGAAGTTGCGGTAGCCCTCGAGGCGGCCCATGTCGAACTTGATGTCGCGTCCCGTGGAGGCCAGCGCGCACAGCGTGAAGCGCAGCGCGTCGGTGCCGTGGGCGCGGATGCCTTCGGGGTATTCGCGCCGCGTGGCCCTGGCGATCTTCTCGGCGAGCTGCGGCTGCATCATGCCCGCGGTGCGCTTGGCGACCAGTTCCTCGATGCCGATGCCGTCGATCAGGTCGAGCGGGTCGATGACGTTGCCCTTGGATTTGGACATCTTCTGGCCGTGCTCGTCGCGGATCAGCCCGGTGACGTAGACCTTGCGGAACGGCACCTCGTCCATGAACTTCAGGGTCATCATCACCATGCGCGCGACCCAGAAGAAGATGATGTCGAAGCCGGTGACCAGCACGTCGGTGGGGTGGAAGGTGCGCAGCTCCGGCGTGTCGCGCGGCCAGCCCAGCGTCGAGAAGGTCCACAGCGCCGAGGAGAACCAGGTGTCCAGCACGTCCTGGTCCTGGCGCAGCGGCATATCGCCGAGATCGTGCACCGCGCGCACTTCCTCCTCGCTGCGTCCGACATAGACGTTGCCGGTGGCGTCGTACCAGGCGGGGATCTGGTGGCCCCACCACAGCTGGCGCGAGATGCACCAGTCCTGGATATCGCGCATCCACGCGAAATAGGTGTTCTCCCACTGCTTGGGCACGAACTCGATGCGCCCGTCCTCCACGGCGCGGATCGCCGGTTCCGCGAGCGCCTTGGTGGCCACGAACCACTGGTCCGTCAGGTAGGGTTCGATCACCACGCCGCTGCGGTCTCCGCGCGGCACCTTGAGCCGGTGCTTTTCGATCTTCTCCAGCAGGCCGAGCGCCTCGAGATCCGCCACGATGCGCGCGCGCGCGGCGAAGCGCTCCAGGCCGCGGTAGGGCGCAGGCGCGTTCTCGTTCAGCTCGGCGTCGATGGTGAACAGGTTGATGCGCGGCAGCTCGTGGCGCTTGCCCACCTCGTAGTCGTTGAAGTCGTGGGCCGGCGTGATCTTGACGCAGCCGGTGCCGAAGGCCGGGTCGACGTAGTCGTCGCCGATGATCGGGATCAGCCGATCCGTGAGCGGCAACCGCACCTTGCAGCCGATCAGGTGGCGGTAGCGCTCGTCCTCGGGATGCACGGCAACGGCGGTATCGCCGAGCATCGTTTCCGGTCGCGTGGTGGCAACCACCAGCTGGCCGCTGCCGTCTTCGAGCGGGTAGCGCAGGTGCCACAGGCTGCCGTCTTCTTCCTCCTGCACCACCTCGAGGTCGGAGATCGCGGTGTGCAGCTTCGGGTCCCAGTTGACCAGGCGCTGGCCGCGGTAGATCAGGCCTTCCCCGTGCAGGCGCACGAAGACCTCGCGCACGGCCTCGGAGAGCTCGGGGTCCATCGTGAAGCGCTCGCGCGACCAGTCCACCGAGTTGCCGAGGCGGCGCTGCTGGCGCGTGATGGTGCCGCCGGAATGCTCCTTCCAGTCCCAGACGCGGCGCGTGAATTCCTCGCGCCCCAGCGTGAGGCGGTCGGTGCCCTCGGCCGCGAGCAGGCGCTCGACCACCATCTGCGTGGCGATGCCGGCGTGGTCGGTGCCCGTGACGTTGGGCGGGGGGATCACGATGCAATAGGGGGTGGCGCCGCCGCCCGGGCGGAAGTAGCCGCGCTGCTCCCATTGCGCGTACCAGCGGCCTTCGATCTCGTCCGGGCTGTAGGTCTTGTCCATGCTCTCGCTTCCGTCGCCGCGGCCACCTGCTCGGCAGGTGTGCATGCCTGCGGCGCCGGGGCCGGCGCAAAAAATGAAAAATTCTATAGCGCCGCGATGGCGCGCAGCAAGGAAACCGCGTTCACCCCGGCGTTGCGGGGCCGGCTTTGTCGGCCAGCAGTTGCCGCATCCGCGCTTCCAGCCGTTCACGCAGTTGTGCCTCGAGCAGCGGCAGGAACTCGTCCATCAGGTCGTCCACGATGGATCGGGCCTCCACTTCCAGTGCCGCGCCGAGGTCGATGCCGGGCGCAAACGCCGCGCTCACCAGGCCGGGTGTTGCCTGCGCCGCCCGGGGCAGCTCGACCACGTCCTGCAGGACCGGGATGTCGCCGTAGGTCGGCGCGTCGTGCGCGGACGGGTCCAGCGTCGCGCTCAACGACTGCAGCTCGTCGAGCAGGCCCCGGCGCGGGTCGCTGTGCTCAGGCGTTGTCTCGGTCACCGGCGCTCCGCAGATGTTGCATGTCGTGGTGCTGGAGCTGATAGCCGCGGTCCTTGTAGAAGCTCCAGCGCTGGCGGCTGGCGGCGAGTGCGTGCGGATCGTTGAGCACGATCTCGGCGACGCGCTCGAAGCGGCTGAATAGCGGCGGCACCGCGGCAGAGAGATTTATCATCACGTCGTGGTGATCCGCGGCGGCCTCGCCCGAGCCCACCTCCACCGGTGCGGGCTCGCCTTCGGCGGCACCGAGCAGCCGGTGCGGCACGAAGCTGGTGTCGCGAAACGACCACAGCAGCGCGTCGATGGCCCCGGCCTCGGCCGTGTCACTGGCATGCACGTAGACCTGGTGTCCCGACTGCCAGGCCTTTTCCGCCAGCCGGCAGGCGAAGCTCAGCTTGCCGTGCGGTTCGCTCACCGGCAGCAGGTAGAAGTCGATGCGGGTCATGCCGCGGCGCGTCTCAATCGGCCGCCTTGTGGTGCCGTGCGCGATCGAGCAGGTAGCGCGTGAGCAGCGCCACCGGGCGGCCGGTCGCGCCCTTCGCCGCGCCCTGGTCCCAGGCCGAACCCGCGATGTCCAGGTGCGCCCAGCGCTGCTTTTTCGTGAAGCGCGACAGGAAGCACGCCGCGGTCACGCTGCCGGCACCGGGGCCGCCGATGTTGGCCACGTCGGCGAAATTGCTCTTCAGCTGCTCCTGGTAGTCGTCCCACAGGGGCATCTGCCAGGCGCGGTCATGGGTGTCGCTACCTGCCGCGAGCAGTTCGGCCGCAAGCTCGTCGTTGTTGCTGAACAGCCCGCTGGCGTGCTTGCCGAGGGCGACCACGCAGGCGCCGGTCAGGGTCGCTATGTCGATCAGGGACTGCGGCTCGAAGCGCTCGGCGTAGGTGAGCGCGTCGCACAGGATCAGGCGACCCTCGGCATCGGTGTTCAGCACCTCGATGGTGATGCCGGCCATGCTCTTCACCACGTCGCCGGGCTTGGTCGCGGTGCCGCTCGGCAGGTTCTCGCAGGCCGCGACGATGCCGACCACGTTGAGCCGTGGCTTCAGCTCGGCGATGGCCCTCATGGTGCCGAGCACGCTGGCCGCGCCGCACATGTCGAACTTCATCTCGTCCATGCCGGCGCCGGGCTTGATGCTGATGCCGCCGGAATCGAAGGTGATGCCCTTGCCAACCAGCACGTGCGGACGCGCACCCCTGGCGCCGCCGCGGTATTCCAGCACGATCAGCTTCGCCGCTTCCTTGCTGCCGGCGGTGACGGAGAGCAGGGCGCCCATCTTCAGCTCCGCCATCTTCTTCTCGTCCAGCACCTTGCAGTGCAACTGCGCGTGCTGCGCGGCCAGCGCGCGCGCCTGTGACGCCAGGTAGGACGGCGTGCAGATGTTCGCTGGCAGGTTGCCCAGCTCGCGCGCCAGGTTGGCGCCCGCGGCCATGGCGCGCCCCTCGGCGAGCGCGCGCACGCTGGCGGCGGAAGGCCGGGTCGCGCTGCCAAGCACGACTTTCTTCAGTCGTGAGCCGGGTTCGGGCTGCGACAGGGTGTGCGTGTAGCGGTAGCCGGCCGCGCCCGCGAGCAGGCCGAGCTGTTGTGCCTGCCAGTCGCGGTCGCGCTCATTCGTCACGACGTCATCGATCAGCATGACGAGGTCGGTGGCGCCGGTGGCCTGTACCGCGCCCAGCGCGTGCATGACCATCTTGCGGAAGGCGCCCGCGTCGGCGGCCTCGGGCTTGCCGGCGCCGAGCAACAGCAGGCGTTGCGCCGCGATACCGGCAGGATGGTGCAGCAGCACGCTCTTGCCCGCGGCGCCGCTGAAGTGCTCGGTCTTCACGAGCCGCGCGAGCTGCCCGCCCGTGGCCTGGTCGAGGCGCGCGGCCATGGTGCCGAATTTGCCGCCGTCGGCGACCGGCAGGACCAGGCAGCCGCAGCGTTCGGCGGCCGGATCGGCGATGTGCTTGATGCTGATGTCCATCTCTGCTCCTGTAGGCATGGGGCGTCGGCGGCGGATGCCGTGCGCAGCCCTCGAAAAGGTGCAAATTATATACGCGGCTCGCGGCGAGGCACTCAGCCGCGCTTCGGCAGCAATACCACGCGCGTGCCGGAGAGCCGGTCGTGCCAGGTGCGCTTCTCGCGGTCGAACAGTGCCCACCAGTAGCCGGCGCCGAGGCACAGTGCCGACAGCGCCGCGCCGCCCATGCGGATCATGGCCTGGG
>JAKJFB010000212.1:2515-5404 GCA_022705125.1 Pseudomonadota bacterium | reverse complement strand
CCTGCCCGACGAACCGCGGCGGCTGTATGCCATCGGCAACCGCGACCCGATCGGCAACGCGAACGTGCTCTACCGCGGCCTGGTCGCCGAGATCGGTGGCGAGCTCACGGTGGCTTCGCCGCTGTACAAGCAACACTTCAGCCTCGTGAGCGGCGCCTGCCTGGAGCAGCCCGGGCTGAGCGTGCCGGTCTACGAGCTCGCGCTCGAGGGCAACGACGTGCTGATCGGCGCCTAGGCGATGAACGCGCCGGCCGTGCCGAGCTGTCGCACCACCTGCCCGTACTGCGGCGTGGGCTGCGGCGTGGATGCGCGCTCGGCGGCGGGCGAGATCGTCGCGGTGGCCGGCACCCCCGATCACCCGGCCAACCGCGGGCGGCTGTGCGTGAAGGGTTCCGCGCTGCACGAGACCGGCGGGCTCGCGGGGCGCCTGCTGCACCCGGTGGTCGACGGCGAGCGCGCGACCTGGGACCAGGCGCTGGCGCGCGTGGCCGGCGGCTTCGCGCGCGTGATCGCCGAGCACGGGCCGCAGGCGGTAGCGTTCTATCTCTCGGGGCAGCTGCTGACCGAGGACTACTACGTCGCCAACAAGCTGATGAAGGGCTTCATCGGCAGCGCCAACGTCGATACCAACTCGCGCCTGTGCATGGCCTCGGCGGTGGCGGGCTACAAGCGCGCCTTCGGCGCCGACGCGGTGCCGTGCTGCTACGAGGATCTCGAGTGCTGCGACCTCCTCGTGCTCACGGGCTCGAATGCCGCGTGGACGCATCCGGTGCTGTACCAGCGCATCGAGGCGGCCAGGCGCGAGCGACCGGGCCTGCGCGTCGTGGTGATCGATCCGCGGCGCACGGCGAGCTGCGATATCGCCGACCTGCACCTGGCGATCCGCCCGGGCAGCGATGCGTTCCTGTTCACCGCGCTGCTGGCCTACCTGCAGGCGAGCGGTAGCGTCGATCACGATTTCGTGGCTGCGCACACCGAGGGATTCGAAGCCGCGCTCGCGGCGGCGGGCGCATGGGACCCGGTGCGCGCGAGCGCGGCGCTGGGCATCGCGCCCGCGGCGCTGCAGACTTTCTGCGACTGGTTCGCGGCCACCGAGCGCACCGTCACCTTCTACTCGCAGGGCGTCAACCAGTCGGCCACGGGCACCGACAAGTGCAACGCGATCATCAACTGTCACCTCGCCACCGGGCGCATCGGGCGCGCCGGCATGGGACCGTTCTCGATCACCGGCCAGCCCAACGCGATGGGCGGGCGCGAGGTGGGCGGGCTGGCGAACCAGCTCGCTGCGCACATGGATTTCACGACCGAGGCCATCGCGCGCGTGGGGCGTTTCTGGGGCGCGCCGAACATGGCGAGCGCGCCGGGCCTGAGGGCGGTGGAGCTGTTCGAGGCGATCGAGCGCGGCGCGGTGAAGGCGGTGTGGATCATGGCCACCAACCCGGTGGTCAGCCTGCCCGATGCCGATCGCGTGCGGCGCGCGCTGGCGCGCTGCGAGCTGGTGGTGGTTTCGGACTGCATCGAGAAGACCGATACCACCGCCTGCGCCCACGTGCTGCTGCCGGCCACCGGCTGGGGCGAGAAGGATGGCACCGTGACCAATTCCGAGCGGCGCATCTCGCGCCAGCGCGCCGTGGTGCCGGCGCCGGGCGAAGCACGCCACGACTGGCGGATCGTGTGCGATATCGCCGCGCGCATGGGCTTCGGTGATGCCTTCGACTACCCGGGGCCTGCCGCGATCTTTCGCGAGCACGCGGCGCTGTCGGGCTTCGAGAACGCGGGGACCCGCGCCTTCGATATCGGCGCGCTGGCGCATTTGCCGGATGACGCATACGAGGCGCTGGCGCCGGTGCAGTGGCCGGTGAACGCGGCCCATCCCGCGGGCACGCGCCGCCTGTTCGGCGACGGGCGCTTCTTCACGCCCTCGGGCCGGGCGCGCCTGGTCGCGGTCGAAGCCGCGTTGCCGTGTCAGGAAGGGGCTGCGGAATATCCCTTCGTGATGATCACCGGTCGCGTGCGCGACCAGTGGCACACCATGACGCGTACCGCGCGCGCCGCGCGGCTGCTGCGCCACATCGACGCGCCGGCCGTGAGCATCCACCCGGGGGATGCCGCGCGTCTGGGCGTCGCCGACGGCGCGCTGGTCGAAGTCGGGAACGCACGCGGCCGGCTCTGCCTTCCCGCCGAGCTGAGCGACGACCTCAAGCCCGGCGAGCTGTTCGTGCCGATGCACTGGAGCGCGCAATACGCCTCGGCGGCGCGCATGGGCGCGCTCATCGCGCCGCGCACGGATCCCGTCTCGGGCCAGCCCGAGAGCAAGTTCGTGCCGGTGCGCGTGCGCCCGGTGGGGGCGGCCTGCTGGATGCAGCTGGTGGTGCGCGCGCCACTCGATGTCAGCGGTGCGGATTTCTGGGTGAAGACGCCGCTGGCCAACTGAGTGCGCTACCTGCTGGCGTTCACGGCGCTGGGGCCTGCCGAGGCGTTCGCACGGGTGCGGTCCCTGGTCGCGACGAGCGATGCGTCCGCGCTCGACTGGCTGGAGTTCGCGGACGCCGCCCGCGGCGAGCACCGGCTGCTCGGGCGTGATGGCGCCGGCGTGGCGCTGATGCTCTACGCAGCGCGCGAGCGCGCGCGCCTGCCCGAGGCCGGCTGGCTCGCCGAGAGCTTGGCGTGCGGCACGGATGACTGGCTGCTGCTGGCCGGTTGCGGCTCGGCCGGGGCCGGGGCGGGCCGGCAGGTGTGCTCCTGCTTCGAGGTGGGCGAACAGCAGATCGCGCGTGCGATCCGCGCCGGCGCGAACTCGGTGCGCGCGCTCGGGGAGACGCTGCGCTGCGGCACGAACTGCGGCTCCTGCGTCCCGGAACTGAAGGGCCTGATCGCGCGCGAGGCGCG
>JAKJFB010000212.1:0-2505 GCA_022705125.1 Pseudomonadota bacterium | reverse complement strand
TCCGCGACGATTCGGTTACCATGCGCGGCGATATCAGGCCGGGCCATCGTCCGGCGCCACCGCATGGATCCCGCCCCGTCATGAAACTGCGCCGCTGGTTGATCGTCCTCGTCATCTGCCTGCTGGTAGTGGCTGCCCTGGCGGGCATCAAGTACCAGCAGATCCGCGCGGCCATCGCCTTCGGCGAGTCGTTTCCGGAGCCCTCCGCGTCGGTCGAGTCGCAACGCGTCGCCGCGAGCCTGGCGGGGTCATATCGCCATGATCGGCGAGATCGTCGCGCCCGAATTCCTGGAGCTGCGCAACGAGTTCGAGGGCCGGGTCAGCGCGGTCGACATGGTGCCCGGCAGCCGGGTGCGCAAGGGTGACATCCTGCTGCAGTTCGACATTTCCGAGGAGAGCGCCCGGCTCGCGGCGGCGAAGGCCAGCGCGACGCTGGCGGCCCTGAACCTCAGGCGGTTGCAGCAGCTGCTGACGAACAATTCCGTCAGCAGGGACCGGGTCGACCAGGCCCGCGCCGAGGCCGATATCGCGTTGGCCAATGTGCGCCAGCTGGAGGCGTCGATCGCCAAGAAGACCCTGCGGGCACCGTTCGACGCGGTAGTCGGCCTGCACCAGCTCGAGGCCGGCGAGTACCTGGCGGCGAACACGGCGATCGTCACGCTGGTGGGCATCAGCGAATTCCTGTGGGTCGATTTCAACCTGCCGCCCGCGCAGGGCAGCGTGGACATCGGCGCCACGGTCGCGGTGTTCGTCGCGGGCCATGCCGATGCAGCGCTGCACGCGCGCGATCCCGCCGTTTCGCCGCAGTCGCGCAACCTGCGCTATCGCGCGCGACTCGACGCAGCCCCGGGGATCCCGCCCGGATCCGTGGTCAATGTGCATGTGCCCACGGGCCGGAGCAGCCTGATCCGGGTGCCCACGCCGGCCGTGCAGCGCGACGACATGGGCAGCTACGTGTTCGTGCTCGAGGGGAGCGAGGACGGTGACGGCTACCGCGCCCGGCGCCGCCCGGTCCGCCTGGGCAGCGAGGACGCGAGCGTGGCTGCCGTGCTCGAGGGGCTCGCACCCGGCGAGACCATTGCCACGCACGGCGCCTTCAAGCTGCGCGACGGCATGCGCGCCGTCGTGCGCGAACGCGTGCCCGGCGCGCCCGCCGCGCAGGCCGCGGAGTAGCGCCATGACATCGCCCGCGGCCAGGCCGCGCTTCACCGATGTTTTCGTGATCCGCCCGGTGCTGGCGGTGGTGATTTCGCTGGCGCTGATCATCGGTGGCCTGCAGGCCGCCCGTTCGATCCCGGTGCTGGAATTCCCGCAGATCGAGAGCTCCTCGCTGGTGATCAGCACCGCTTACGTGGGTGCGCCTGCCAGCGTGGTGCAGGGCTTCGTGACGGAGCCGATCGAGCGCGTGGCGTCCACGGTGCCCGGCGTCGATTACGTCGATTCCTCGACCACCGCGGGCTCGAGCACCGTCACGGTCTGGCTCAAGCTGAACGAGGACAGCACGGCTGCGCTCGCGGAACTGTCCTCGCGGCTCGGCCAGATCCGCTACGAGTTGCCCGCGGGCGCCGAGGATCCGGCCGTCACGGTGCAGCGCGCCGACCGCTCCGGGGCTCTGTTCTACCTCGACGTGATCACCGGCGAGTTCCCGCGCGCCGCGGTCACCGATTATCTCGAGCGCCACGTGACCCCGCTGATCGGCGCGATCGACGGGGTGCAGCGCGCCCTGGTCGAGCCCGGGCGCAACCCCGCGATGCGGATCTGGATCGATCCGGCGCGCATGGCCGCGTTCAACATCAGCGCGCAGGAAGTGCAGGCGGCGCTGGTCGCGAACAACGTGATCGCCACCATCGGTACCAGCGAGAACCGCCTGCAGCGTCTCAACCTGATCGCCAACACCACGCTGCAGACGGTGGAGGACTTCGAGCGCCTGGTGCTGCGCGAGAGCGAGGGCGCGCTGCTGTACCTGCGCGACATCGCGCGCGTGGAGCTCGGCGAGGAAGAGGGAGAGGTCAGCGCACGCTACGACCAGCAGGACGCGCTGTACCTCTCGATATGGCCGGTGCCGGGGGCCAACGAGATCGCGATCGGCGACGACCTCTACGAGGTGCTCGAGACGGTCAATGCGACGCTGCCCGACGGCCTGCGCATCCGCATCGCCTACGACGGCACGCTGTACATGCGCGATGCGATCCGCGAGATATTCATCACGCTGGCCGAGACCATCGTGCTGGTCGGCATCGTGGTGCTGGCGCTGATGGGCTCGGTGCGCACGGCGCTGGTGCCGCTGGTGGCCATCCCGATCTCGCTGCTCGGCGCCGTCGCGGCGATCACGCTGGCAGGTTTCTCGCTGAACCTGCTGACGATACTGGCCATCGTGCTCTCGGTGGGCCTCGTGGTGGACGACGCGATCGTGGTCGTCGAGAACGTCTCGCGTTACATGCGCGCGGGGAAGACGCGCATCCAGGCCGCGCTCGCCAGCTCGCGCCAGCTGCTGGCGCCGATCGT
>JAKJFB010000211.1:5171-5414 GCA_022705125.1 Pseudomonadota bacterium | reverse complement strand
GCTGGCGCCTTCATCGAACAGGTTGCGCACGCGCAGGCCGAGGTCGAGGCGTTCGAAGAGGTTCTGCTTTTCGAGGTTGAGGTTCGCGATCGTGTAGTCGTCGACAGCGTCGCGCGGGTCTAAGGGTTCGCGGTTGCGGTCGGCGATCCACTTGAACTCGCCGGTCACGGACCAGTTGTGTGGCAGCGTCCAGTGCGCGCGCAGGTATGCCTGCTGCTCGGGAGCGCGCGCCGCGTCCTCCTC
>JAKJFB010000211.1:0-5143 GCA_022705125.1 Pseudomonadota bacterium | reverse complement strand
AGTTGGCGACGACGCGCAGGCTGTCGAGGGGCATCCACTCGGTCTCGAACTCGAAGCCATGACCCTGCTGCTGCCCCACGTTGCGCGCCACCTGGGCGCCGCCGGCCGCGGTCGCGAAGCTGATCAGGTCCTCGACGTCGTAGTAGAAGACGTTGAAGCCCACGCGCCAGTCGAAGCTCGCCCGGTAGTCGAACGCCAGTTCATAGGTATTCGCGGTTTCGGGGTCGAGGTCGGGGTTGCCGAGCGCCACCGGATTGTTGATCGCGAACAGTTCGGCGAAGGAAGGCGCGCGGAAGCTGCGTCCGTAGAGCATTTTGGCCGTCAGGTCGGTACTCGCATCCCAGACCAGCGCGACGCGCGGGTTCACGGTCGAGCCGAAGTCCGAGTAGTCGTCGTAGCGCACGCCGGCCGTGAGGTTCCAGTCGTTGGCGATCTGCCACTGGTCCTGAAGTGATGCGTACCACACGTCGCGGTCCTGGTCTTCGATGAATACATAGGGTGTATTGCTCACGTCGGTGAGCGTGCCGTCCACGAAGCAGAGGAAAGCGTGGCAGGAGCGGTTTTCGAGGTCCAGCACGCTGGGGCCGTAGTTCTTGCGCTCCTCGGCCGATTCCTCCTGCGTCGTGTATCCGGCCGCCACGCGCACGCTGTGCCCGGCGAAGCCGTTGTAGGTCACGATGCCCTCGAAGCGGGCATGCTGCTCGTAGAACTCCGGATTCCCGCGGAGGCCGTCTGTGAACTGCATCGGAACGAAGTTCATCGTGTTGATGTTGCCGTCGGGTCCGATCGGCAGCACTGTGCCGGCGGGGAACAGCCGCTGCTTGGTCTGCACGTCCACATCCATGTACGAGGCGTGCAGCTCGACCACGCTGTCCGGCAGCAGGTCGGCGTCGTTGTAGCCGAGGTCGAAAAGGTAGTTGTCGATGCTGGCGCCGCCTCTGGGATCGAGCGCAAGCGCCAGGCCGGGTCCCACGCCGAGGTCATCGGTGCGCGCGTTCCACATGCGCAGTTGCAGCTTCCGGTACTGCAAGTCGATGCGCGTGTCCACCGCCTCGGAATTGTGCGTCTCGAGTGCTCCTGGCGCCAGCGACGCCGGCGGGCTGGTCGAATACGGTCTGCGCGTCGGAACCGACGCGCCGCGAATCGTCGCCGTCGGCGTCCAGCGCCTGCAGCGATAGCGCGACCTTCACTTCTCCCCACGTAGTCCCGTGCAGCAGCCAGCCCTCGGTGGTGTCGAAGGAGGCTGCGCGCGCACCGAGCTCGGTACCGTCGATCTGCTCCGCCGTCTTGGTGATCACGTTGATCACGCCGGCCAGCGCGTCGGCGCCATAGACCGCCGAACCCGGGCCGCGGATCACCTCGACGCGCGCGATGTCGCGCACCGGGAAGCCGCTGCGTCCGCCGCGATCCCCGAAATGCAGCTGCGTGATCGGCACGCCGTTCACCAGCATCAGCACCTGCGGGTTCTTGTCGGTGTGGATACCGCGTATCGAATAGATCGGGGCGAGGTACGTCGAGGACAGCGACACGTGCACGCCCGGCACCGTCGCCAGCACTTCCTCCAGCGTGTTCGCGCCCAGCGCCCTGATGTCCTCGGCGGTGATCACCGAGGCCACGGCCGGCGCCTTGGCAATCAGCTGCTTCTGGCCGGTGGCGATGCTGAGGAACTCCTCCTCGCCGAAGGATAACAGCAGATCCTCCTCCGCTTCCGCCGCCACGGCGGCGCCGGCATGGCCGATCGCGAGGGCGAGCGCGGCGACCAGCAATGGCTTGTTGTTCATGGGTTTGTCTCCGGCAGCAGTATTGCGAGACGGCTCAGCCGCGCACGCTTCATCCGTTACACATATAGAAGGATCGGCCCGCACCCCGCGGCGCGTCTGTCTTTATCGTGAACCGCATCACATATCCTGCAATACCTGTATCCGGCGCTCGATCGGCGGGATCTCGCGCGGGTCTATGCGCACATCGAGCAGCGTCGGGCTGTGCTGCTGGCAGATGCCGGGAATGTTCAGGTTCATCAGGTCCTGCGGGGTCTGGATCAGGTAGGCACGCACGCCCATCGCCTCGGCGAGACGGCGGAAATCCACGTTTGGCAGATCGGCGCCGATCGCCTCGCCGCCACCGATCTGCTGCCCGTGCGCCACCATGCCGAGGCGCGAGTCGTTCAGCACGATGTAGATCACCGGCAGGCCGAGTTGCTGCGCCACGGTGATCTCCTGGCCACTCATCAGCATGCTGCCGTCGCCGGTGATGCACACCACCGGGTCACCGGGTCGCGCCAGCGCCGTGCCGACCGCGTTGCCGATCGCCCAGCCCATCGGGGCGAACTCGAAGCCGGCCTGGAACAGCCCGCCGCGCGCGCTGCGCCGGCCGCGGTCGCCGCGGCCGCTGCCGCGGCGATCGAGCACGCGGCGGTCGAAGGGGTTCAGGTAGTGCGTGCTCCACGCGAAGCTGTTGCCGGCGTCGGCCAGGTAGCGCGTGTTCGGGGGGAACAGCTGCGTCAGCTTGGTCATGAGCCACTGCGGCTTGATGGGGCAGGAGGTGTCGAGGCACTTGCTGAAGTTGCTGACCTCGAAGGGCAGCACCGATCCGCCGTTCTCGTCGGTGGCCGGCGGCTCGGTGACGCCGACGTGGCGGTCGTGCTTGCCGAGCTCCGCGATCAGGGTCTCGAAGATCGTGTCGATGCTGCCGCGCACGTGCAGCCGTGCCATCGGCGAGCGGGTGAGGTTGCTCTCGTTGGCATCGACGTGGACCAGCTGGCTGGTGAGCAGGGTCTCGCGATCCCAGTTGTTGCTGCTCCACTCGCTCATCATGTTGCCCACGGTGACCACGAGGTCCACCTCGGGGTCGCGCAGCGCGCGCTCCGAGCTCTCGTGGCCGGCGAAGGAGAAGACGCCGCGGTAGCTCGGGGTGGAAGGGGCTGATCAGGCCCTTGCCGTCGGGGGTGGTGACCACGACGGCGTTCAGGGTCATGGCCGTGCGCAGGATCAGGCCGGCCGCCTCCTGGCAGCCGCTGCCGAGCACGAACACCGCCTTGCGGCTGCCGAGCAGCAGGTCGATGAAGGCGTCGAGCGCGGTTTCGTCCTTCCACGCCGGGCGCGCGAGCAGCGAGGCCAGGTTGTAGCTGGGGCCGGCGGAGGCGACGGCGGTGCGCATCACGTCCAGCGGCACGCTGATGTGCGCCGGGCCGCTGGAGTTGAAGGCGGTCATGATCGCCGAGGCGAGCTTGTGCTCGAGCTGGTCGATGTGACTGACCAGCGTGTTGTAGTGGGTGCAGTGCTGGAACATGCCGACGGTGTTGACCGCAGTGTCGCTGGATTCCTGCAGTGCCTTGCGCCCGAAGTGGCTGAGCGCGGTCTGCGGCGTGATCACCAGCATCGGGATCTGGTTCTCGAAGGCCGAGGCGACCCCGGTGATCAGGTTGGTGGCGCCGGGACCGGTGGTGGAACAGCACACCCCGAGCTTGCCGGTGTTGCGCGCATAGCCCTCGGCCATGAACGCGGCGCCGGTCTCGTGCCGGGCGACCACGGGGCCGATGCCGCCGCGGCGCCGGCTGCGCGCGAGGGCGTTGTAGAGCGGCTCGATCGCCCCGCCCGGGATGCCGAACACGTACTCCACCCCGAGCTGCTCGAGGTGACTCAGGATCAGGTCGCCACCCTCGAATACAACGGGAGCCGACGCCGCCGCGAACTCTGAAGGGTTTTGGAACGGGTGGATCTTGGCACTCAACGGGTAGCTCCTCTTGGGCGTTCAGGCACGAAAGGTCCGGCGCAACGCGTGCACTATCTTTTCAAGTGCCGTGTGAGTATAGATGCCTAACTAATTAATGCAGGGGGGATTTTTCCGGTTTGCGCCATTCCGGGCGCGGGTGTCTGCCGCGCATGCTCCGAAGCACGAAAACCCCGCGGGCGGCTTTCCAGCATGTGAGGGCGATGCCATGATACCGCCCGCCTCAGAAGCCCCCGATCCGGAGACCGGCAAATGGAAAAGATCATGTACCCGCTGTGGAAGCTCGCCGCCGACGACCAGCAGGCGTTCTGCCGGCGCTTGCTGGGGCCGGTTGCCGCCGGCCTGCGCGAGGCCGGTGCCCGGCACGTGCGCATCAGTGTGGTGGATGACGCGGTCGCGCCGGCCGCGCCGCTGCGCATGGAAAGCAGCCGGCCGGCCTTCGATGCGGTCCTGTCGCTGTGGGTCGATACGGCGGTCTGGCGCGGGCGCTACGAGCAGGTATTCCGCGATCAGGTATCGCGTTACCACGGCTACCTGGTGTGCGAATCGGCGCCCATCCGGCACGAGGAGCGCATGCCGACCGACGGGGGGCGGGTCGAGGGCATGTGCCAGATCGTGTTCCTGCAGAAGCCGCCGCGACTGAGCTACGAGGAGTGGATCACGGTGTGGCAGGGCAGCCACACGCAGGTCGCGATCGACACCCAGTCGACCTTCGGCTACCGCCAGAACGTGATTGTGCGCGCGCTCACCTACGCCGCGCCGAACTACAGCGCGATCATCGAGGAGAATTTCCCGGCCGCCGCCATGACCTCGCCCCACGCCTTCTATGACGCGGTGGGCGACGACGCCAGGTACAAGGCCAACCTGAAGGCCATGATGGACAGCTGCGCGCGCTTCATCGACATGGACCGGATCGACGTGGTGCCCACCAGCGAATACAACTGGGCCGTCAGCTGACCGGTCCGCACCTGCGCCCCCGCAAACCACAACCAGACGAGGCGAAAGAGAGAAATGCCCCTGCATCCCCAGGTCGAGCCGATGATCGAGTTGCTGAACCAGTCCAGGGCCGGATTGCCCGCGACCGATGTGATGGAAATTTCCACCGTGCGCGAGGTATCGCTGGCCCCGCCGGTGGGACGCGTGGAGGACCGGCGTATCCCCGGGCCGGCCGGCGAGATCCCGGTGCGTATCTACACCCCGGAGGGTAGCGGGCCGTTCCCGCTGGTCGCGTTCTTCCACGGCGGCGGCTTCGTGCTGTGCAGCCTCGAGACCCATGACGAACTGTGCCGCGCGATGTGCCGCGACGCCGGCGCCGTGGTGGTGTCGGTGGACTACCGCCTGGCGCCGGAGGCCAAGTACCCGGCCGCGGCGGACGACTGCTACGCGGCCACCGTGTGGTGTGCCGCGCATGCGG
>JAKJFB010000210.1:272-5431 GCA_022705125.1 Pseudomonadota bacterium | reverse complement strand
CCGCGCACGAGGCGTGGGCGTTCTTCGAGCGGCAGTGGCCGTAGCTCCGGATTCATCCGGACAACGTCCGCATCACGTGGGTCCGGATTCATCCGGACAATGTCCGGTTGAAACCGGACCTACGTGACCACCCCATCGGCGCGCAGCGCGGCGATCTCCCGCTCGTCCATCCCCAGCACCTCGCCGAGCACGGCATCGGTATGGCTGCCCACCGCCGGGCCGGCCCACTCGGTGCCGCCGGGCGTGCCCTGCAGGCGCGGCATCAGCGCCGGGATCTCCAGCGGCTTGCCGTCGATCTCGACGCGTTCGAACAGCCCGCGCGCGCGGAAATGCGGGTCGGCGAACATGTCCTCGACGTTGTAGATCGGCCCGGCGGGCACGCGCTTTTCGTCCATCACCGCGAGCACCTCGGCGGCAGCACGCGCGGCGCACCAGGCGCCGATCGCGGCATCGATCTCCGTCTCGCGCTGCGCCCGCCCGGCATTGCGCGCGAGCTGCGGATCGTCGGCCAGGTCCTGGCGGCCGATGCCTTCCATCAGCCGCCTGAAGATCGAATCGCCGTTGCCCCCGATCACCACGAACCTGCCGTCGGCGCAGCGGTACGTGTTGGTGGGCACGATGCCGGTCACCGTGGTGCCGGCCGGTTCGCGGATCAACCCCGCGCCCGAGTACTCCGGCACCACGGCTTCCATCAGGTTGAACATCGATTCGTACAGCGCCACGTCGACCACCTGACCGCCGGCGCCGGGCAGCGCATCGCGCGCACGCAGCGCGATCAGTATGCCGAGCGCCGCGTGCAGCGCCGCGATGGTGTCACCGATGCTCAGGTTCGGCCGTACCGGCGCCTCGCCGGGAAAGCCGTTCAGGTAACGGAAGCCGCTGATGCCTTCGCAGACCGAGGCAAAGCCCGGCTTCGAGGCATAGGGCCCGTCCTGCCCGTACCCGGAAATGCGCGCGATCACCAGCCGCGGGTTGGCCGCCTTCAGCACCCCGGGCGCCAGCCCCCAGCGCTCCAGCACGCCGGGACTGAAGTTCTCGACCAGCACGTCGGAGCGCTCCGCGAGGCGCCGCACCATGTCCTGGCCGCGCGCCTTCTTCAGGTCGACGCTGATGCACTTCTTGTTGCGCCCGAGGCTGCGCCACCAGTACGAGGTGCCGCCCTCGTCGAGCTGGCGCCAGCCGCGGATCGGGTCGCCCTCGGGCGGCTCGACCTTGATCACCTCGGCGCCGAAATACGC
Organism: Pseudomonadota bacterium; assembly: GCA_022705125.1. Next base: position 4,193 of record JAKJFB010000210.1, on the reverse strand, counting down.
CAGGATCGACGCCGTGAACGGTCCCGCCAGCAGTTGCCCCAGTTCCAGCACCCGCAGCCCGGCCAGCGGCCTGGTCGCTTCGTTCATCGATGCCTCCGATACTCCCCGATCAGGGTTCACCCGCCACGCGCCCGGCCATCTCCGCCGCCACCACCGAACCCTGCGGCGTCGCGTTCACGTGATGCGTGACCGGCACCACCGTGCCCGTACCGGTTCGCAGCAGGTTGTATACGACCAGCGCGCACACGATCACGTGGATAAGCGCCACGAACAGCAGGTAGGCACGCGCGTCCACCACGTCCATCAGCCAGGCCACCAGCACCGGCCCGATGGCCGAGCCCGCCCCGTTCACCAGCAGCACCTTGCTGCTGGCGGCAACCAGTTCGTCGCCCCGCATCTGGTCGCCGGCCAGCGACACGAACACCCCGTACAGCGGAAAGGACAAGCCGCCGTAGAGGAACATCAGCGCGTAGATGGGCAACGCCGCGTGCCCGGGCATCAGCGCCAGCGCTGCGGCAATCACGCTGACCATGGCGCTCAGGCCCACCAGCACGCGGCGCCGGTCCATGCGGTCCGACAGCATGCCGATGGGCCACTGCAACAGCGTGCTGCCGACGATGGCCGCCGCCATGAACCACGCGATCTGCGATGGCTCGAAGCCGATCTCCAGCGCATACACCGGCCCGATCGCATAGAAGGCGCCGTAGCTCAGCGAGACCAGCAGGATGCCCACGACCGTGAGCGGCACCCGGCGCGTGAGAGCCCGCAGGCTGATGGCGGCGTGCTGCTCATGACGTGGCGCCGGATGGCGCGTGAGCATCAGCGGCACCACCGCCAGCGAGCCCAGCGCCGAGATCAGCACGAAGAGCTCGAAGCCGAGCGGATCCGCCGCCTGCAACAGGAACTGCCCCGCCGCCACCGAGCCCTGGCTGACGATCAGGTACAGCGAGAGCAGCCGGCCGCGGTTCGCGTTGGTGGCCTCGGCGTTCAGCCAGCTCTCGACGATGATATAGATGCCGACGATGCAGGCACCGCTCAGCAGGCGCACGATGGCCCACGCCACCGGATCCACGAACAGGGCGTGCGCCAGCGGGGCGAAGGAGAACAGCGAGGCCAGCGCCGCGAACACGCGAATGGGCCCGACCCGCGCAATGAGCCTCGGGGTGGTCCAGGAGCCCAGCATGAAGCCGAGGTAGTAGCAGGCCATCACCGCGCCGGTGACACCGGTCGGGAACCCCGACAGGCTCGCGCGCACCCCGAGCAGCGTGCTCTGCAGCCCGTTGCCCACGATGATGAGCGAAAGCCCCGCGAACAGTGCCCACAGGGAGAATACGACGCTGCGCATGACACGAACGACCTGTTTCTGAAGACGGCATGCTAGCAGCGGGCATGGGGGGTGGCCAGAATCGCGGTGCTGGACTACGACGGCGATTCCGGATTGGCGCTCGGGGCGCAGGCCTGAAAGAATGAACTGCTGGCGAGTTGCCAATGCGAATTCAGGGATCGCGCTCATGCCCGATGTAGATCTATCGCTGCGCCCGCCGCGACCCGGCGCGCGGCGCGCGCTGGCTGCCCTGTGCCTGCTCGCATTTGCGCACACGAGCGCAGCGCAACCCGGCGTGATCCGGGGCTTCGGCGACAGCCTGCTCGACACCGGGCGCGTCTGCGCGCGAACCGGATTTCCGTCCGGCGACTACGGCACCTGCAGCAACGGCAAGGGAACACTGCAATGGTTGCCCGATTACGCGCCACTGGTATTCGATCGCTCCACCAACCTCGCCGAGGGCGGCGCGGGCACCGGCGCATTCAACGTGGCGTCGCTGATCGTTCCCGACGCCGCGGGCGCCGCCACGCAGGTGCAGCGCTTCGTCACCTCGGGTGCCCGCATCGGCGCGACCGACCTCGTGGTGTATTCGGCCGGGCCCAACAATCGCTATCTGCTCGGGCCGGCGGGCCCGCTGTACAACCCGGCACTGAGCGGCGAGGGCCTCGCGGAGCGCTCGCTCGCCGAGACGCATGCCAGCATCGGGGCGCTGATCGATGCCGGCGGCCGCAACGTGGTGGTATTCGGCGGACGCGCGCGCACCGTCGAAGGCTCCCCGGAGCAGCGCTACATGGCCGCGATGAACAACGGGCTTGCGCAGGCACTGAACGGCTTCGCGGGAGAAGGAGTGCGGCTGCGCATCTTCGATTTCCAGAGCATCTACCTGCGCGCCATCACGGACCCGCAACGCTACGGACTCGATGAGCCGTTCCTATACAGCGACTACATCCACCCCACCGAAGCCGGGCATCGCCTGTTCGCGCGCTACATCGCCGCCCTCATTGCTTCCGCCGACGCCATTGCGGCACAGGCCGACACTGCCGAGGCGGCTACGCACGCGTTCAGCGATGCCGTGCTCGAGCGGCTGCAGGCGGTCCGCCCCGTTGCGTCCGCGTCGCAATCGGGTTTCGGGGTCTACCTGCAGCCGCTTGCGGTGCGCGGCGAGCGCGCGGATTTTTTCTCGGCCGACGGCGCGGCAACCGGTTTCGATTACGCGGTGGACGGACTGCTCGCCGGCATCGAGTACCGTGACGGCGCACAGACGCGCTACGGCGCGACGCTCGGCTACGCCGGCGCGGATACCGATCTCGATGATTCCGCCGGCACCTCCGACACCTCGACCACGCAGGGCAGCGTCTACCTATCGCACGATCGGGAGACCCTGTTCGCCGATGCAATCCTGGCCTATGCCGATCACGAGATCGACATCGAGCGGCGCGGCGTGATCGACACGCTGGTCGCGGATACCGGCGGCCGCAGCGCCTTGGCCGGCGCGCGCGCGGGTTACCTGTTCCAGCATGGCAATGTCCGTGTCGGCCCGCTGCTCACGCTCGCCTACACCGACACCGGGATCGACGGCTACTCCGAACGCGGCGACGATGTGCTGGCGCAGCGCGTCGGCGACCAGGGCCTCGAATCGCTGGAGATCGGTGCGGGGATCCGCCTGCGCGCGGCGCTGCGCCTCGCCGGATGCGCGGTAGAGCCGGCGCTCGACATGAGCCTGGTGAACGACGTGATGGCCGACGAGCGCAGGCTCCGCACGGCGAACGTCTTCGCTCCGTCGCTGCCGGTATACACGGTCATCGACGATGACGAGCGCGAGGACCGCTTCGCGCGCATTGCCGCCGGCGTGGGCTTCGCGCTCACGCAGGACCTCGCGCTGACGCTGGCCGCCAAGGCGCGCCTGCCGCACGAGGGCAACCACGAGTACGGCGTCAGCGCAAGCCTCGAGCTGGCGCTGCCCTGACAGGAACAGGAATTTCATGGCCATCGAACTCCCCAAGGAAATCCGGACCCGGGCTGTCGGATCCATCCAGCGCTATTTCCGCGAAAACATGGAAGAGCCGATCGGCAACATGGACGCCGAGGCCCTGCTCGATTTCTTCCTGCAGGAGATCGGCCCGCTCGCCTACAACAAGGCGGTCGCAGACGTGCAGGAACGTCTGCAGCTTCGCGTCTCGGAAATCGATCTCGAGGTGCACGAAGACGAATTCCCGTACTGGCACAAGTCCGGGCGGCAGGGCAGAAAATGATCAGACCGGGAGCGGGCTTCTTTCATGCCGGGGGGTCGGTCGTGGGCGAGTCGCACAGACAGGCAGCCGGAGCGCATGACGCGGGCTCGAATCGGCGGCTAGAATCCGCGGCGAACATCCTGAGGGGAGTCGTCCATGCACAAACCGAGCTTGCTCGAACGACTGCGCGCCAAGAAGCAATCGCCCCGACCCGCGCTGGGGCTCGCCTGGTACGACGAGGCCAACTGGGCGATGGTGAAGGCGACGGCGCTCGATCCCCACCGTTTGGAGAACTCCTTCGCCGAGTGGCTCGCAATGGCCACCCAGACGCTGGACCATCTGAAGCGCTCCGGCGCGGATGCCACG